>JBAUIG010000001.1:0-7528 GCA_049682735.1 Candidatus Macondimonas sp.
GCCTTGGGCGGCGCCCCGGGTCGGGTCAATTCAACACGTCACCGGCAGTGCTCAACTGCACGCGCTCGAACAGGTTGCGCGCCACCACCATCTGCTGGATCTGGTGAGTGCCTTCGAAGATGTCGAACACTTTAACGTCACGGAACAGTTTTTCCGACAGCGAGCCCTTGAGCGTGCCGTGAGCGCCCATGAGCTGGACGGCGTAGGAAGTCACTTCCATGCCCACCTGTGGCCCGTAGAGCTTGGCCATGGAGGCTTCCTTGGTGTTGCGGATGCCGTTGTCGGCCATCCACGCGGCCTTCCAGCACAGCAAACGCGCCGCGTCGATCTTGCGTTGCAGATCGGCGAGCCGATCCTTGATCGCCTGGTAACGCGGAATCGGTCGGGACAACAGGTAGTTATTGCGGGCAAACTGCACCGCTTCTTCGTAGGCAGCGCGGGCGATACCCACTGCCATGATGCCGACCAGCGGCCGGCTGGTGTCGAAGAACTCCATCGCGGTCTTGAAGCCCGCCTTGGCGCCCTGGTCGTAAGCGGCCTCCCCGCCCAGCAGGTTGTCCACCGGCACGCGACATTCCTCGAACACGAGCTCGGCGGTCTCGGTGGCGCGGAAGCCCAGCTTGTCCTCCAGCTTGCCGACCTTGAAGCCCGGCGTGCCTTTCTCGACGATGAACACCCGGTGGCCGGCATGGCCCAGCGCCGGATCGAGGGTGGCGAAGACCAAGGTCCATTCCGCGCGGGCGCCATTGGAGATGTAGCACTTGGTGCCATTCAGCACATAGTCATTGCCCTCCTTGCGGCAGCGGGTGCGGATCGCCGCAGCGTCGGAACCCGTACCCGGTTCGGTCAGCCCGTAAGCCGCCCAATGCGGATTGGGGCCCTTGAGTTGGGCAAAATATTTTTCCTTCTGCTCGGGTGTGCCGCGCGCCGACAGCGCCGGGCCACCGGTGCCGGGGCCAGGCATCACCAGTGCCATGGACGGATCGCCCCAGCCCAGCTCCTCGCCGGCCACCACCGCCAGCAGGGACATGCCTTTCATGCCACCGGCCATGGGATCGGCAGCCGCGCCTTCCTTCTTGGCGCCACCGCCGCCCATGGAAAATCCCTGTGCCAGCGGCATCAGATCCTTGTAGAGGCTGTCGGGATAGCCCGCGTCCTGGTCGGCCTGCAGGCACAAGGGACGCACCTTCTTTTCCATGATGGCGTGGAGCATGTCGCGCGCCATTTTCATCTGGGGGGTTAACGTGAAGTCGATCATGCCTGGGCCACCTTCTTGCTGCTATTCTTCCCTGCCAGGGCCGGGCTCATGGATTGGGGTCCATAGAGCGCCTCGCCCAACACCGCCACATGATCCTCCGGCGTGCCCAGGGCATTGCCCAGGGTGCGCACATCGCGCATGTAGCGTTCCACGGGCATGTCTTTCATGAAGCCCGCGCCGCCGAACACCTGCACGGCATCGACCGTCACCTTTACTGCCGCCTCGCAGGCGCAGATTGCCGCATTGCAGCTCGCCACCGTGGCATCCGCCCCGCTGTCGAGCTGCCAGGCCGCTTTCAGCACCAGATTGCGCGCCGATTCCAGGGCCACTTCCATGTCAGCGATGAAAAACGCCAGCCCCTGGTGAGCACAGATGGGTTTGCCGAAGGCCTTGCGGTCCTGTGCATAATCCACGGCAAAACCCATGGCGCCCCGCGCTGCGCCCACCATGCGCGCCGCATTCACCACCCGGCCGATGTCGAACAGCCGGGTCAAGGCGGCCGCCGTGTCGGCAGCGCCGTCCAATCGTTCGCCCGCAACGTCCTCCAGTTGCACGCGGCAGGGCCGGCCCGCCCGCAGGCCCATACGGTCTTCCAGACTGATCTGCACACCCGGCGCCTTGGTTTCCACCACGAACGCCTCGATGCCCGCCAGGCCTTCGCCGTCCGCTGCCCGAGCCAGCACGACCAAGCGATCCGCCCGATCGGCATTGAAGACGCAGAGCTTCTCCCCGTTCAGCACGAAGGCGCTGCCCTCGCGCCGGGCAGTGGTGGCCATCCAGCCCAGATGGGCAGCGGGATCGGCCTCGGTGCTGGCAAACGCCCACACCCGATCGGTGTCATCCAGCCAGCGTGCGATCTGCTCCGGCGAACCCAGCGCCACCACGGCCTGTGCCGCGAAGCCGAGATCATCCAGGCCTACGGCCTGGGCGGCATCGCTCCGGGAGAGCACTTCCTCGGCCAGGATCTTGGCGGACAGACCGAAGCCCATGCCCCCCGCCGATTCGGGCAAGCCCAGCAGATGGGCGCCCATGTCCCGATACGCGGCGCGCACGGTTGGTTCGACGGACTGCCGGCGATCGGCCGCCCGAGCATCGGAGATCACCTGGTTTTGGGCAAAACGGCCCAGGGTATCGAGCAAGCTTTGCTCGTCTTCACTGCATGCGAAGGAGATCATGAAACAGCACCCCTCCATGGGTTATTTGGGATAAAACAACAGCGGGCCAGTTGGAATCGGGTTGCCGATCCCTCCCTGAGGCACCAAGACCCCACCCTGATTTTCAAATCAGCTTGGTGAGTTGGTCCATGCTAACGCCAGCCCCCCTCCTTGGCCAGCAAGGCCGAACGCCAGGCCAGCCCCATTGTGCCGATTGGAACACGTCGGCATGCGCTTCTCGATGCAACGGAAGGACTCACCGCGCCCGATCCCGGCATGGCCTTTTCGTCTGCTAGGCGACCACACTCAACCATTCGGCATGGCGGTCGTCGCGCCCGTAGACCGCATCGAAATAGGCGCTCTGCAGCCGTTCGGTGATCGGCCCACGGTGGCCTACGCCGATAGTGCGCCCGTCCAGCTCGCGGATCGGCGTCACCTCGGCGGCCGTGCCGGTGAAGAAGGCCTCATCGGCGATGTAGACCTCATCGCGGGTGATGCGCTTTTCCTTCACCGTCAGGCCCATTCCCTCCGCCAGGGTGATGATGGTACGACGGGTGATGCCGTCCAGGGCCGCCGTCAGTTCGGGGGTGTACAGCACCCCGTCGCGGACGATGAACACGTTCTCGCCCGAGCCCTCGGCCACGAATCCCTCCCGATCCAGCAACAGCGCTTCCTGAGCGCCCGCGGCCAGTGCTTCCTGCAAGGCCAGCATGGAATTCATGTAGTTGCCATTGGCCTTGGCCTTGCACATGGTGATGTTGACGTGGTGGCGGCTGAAGGAGGAGGTTTTGACCACCAGGCCCCGCTCCAGGGCTTCCGCTCCCAGGTAGCTGGGCCAGTGCCACGCCGCCACCATCACATGCACCTGCAGATTGTCGGCCCGCAATCCCATGCCTTCGGCGCCGAGAAACGCCATGGGTCGGATGTAGGCTTCCGACAGGTCGTTTTCGCGGATCACCGCATGATGTGCGGCGGCCAGGGTCTGTGTGTCAATGGGCAAGCGCATGTTGAGGATGTGGGCGGACTGGAAAAACCGCTTGTTGTGCTCATCCAGGCGAAAGATGGCCGTGCCGCGCGTGGTCTTGTAGGCGCGCACGCCCTCGAAAACACCCATGCCGTAATGCAGGGTGTGGGTCAGCACATGAACCCTGGCCTCGCGCCAAGGCACCAGCGCGCCGTCCAGCCAGATCACCCCGTCCCGGTCCGCCATCAACTGTGTTGCCATAGGTGCCATCCCGTCCATGTTGCCTCGTTGAATGTTCAGGGTTGCCGCGTTTATGCGGACCCTTCCAGCAATTGCGCCCATACCGCCCGCACCGTGGCGCGCTCCGACGCCAGCTCAGTCTCACCGACCACCGACGGCACCTGTTGCAGGCTCAAAACATGTGCACGCTGGCGCAGGACCCGATAGGCCATGGCAAGATCCGTTGCCGCGTCGGTGGGGAGCAGGCCCAGCGATCCCAGCGTGTCCAGCAGGCGGATATTGTCTGTCCAGCGCAGCAGGGCGGGGTAAGCATGGGCATGATGTAAAACGAGGTATTGCACCATAAATTCAATATCGGCGATACCGCCCACGCTCTGCTTGAGGTCCCACTCTCCCGGCCTGGATTTGTCGAGCGCCTCGCGCATGCGCTCGCGCATTTGCCTGACCTCGCTGCGCAGGGCGGCAGGATCGCGTGCCCGACCCAGCACTTCGGGGCGAATTGTCTCGAAACGGCGCGCCAGGCTGGGCGGTCCGGCCACCACCCGCGCTCGCACCAGAGCCTGGTGTTCCCAGGTCCAGGCATGGTGATGCTGATAATCGGCGAATCCTTCCAGGCCGCTTACCAGCAAACCCGCGCCTCCGCTGGGGCGCAATCGGGTGTCCACCTCGTAAAGTCGGCCCGCACCGGTAGGAGCGGTGAGCCAATGCACCATGCGCTGGGCGAGACGGGCAAAGAAGCTCGGGTTGTCGAGAACGCGCGGACCGTCGGTCTGGCCGTCCGCGTCGCTCCCCTCATGCAGGAACACCAGATCCAGATCGGAGCCGTAGCCGAGCTCGATGCCGCCCAGCTTGCCGTAGGCCACCACCGCGAACTGCACCAGACGGCGGTCCTGTATCGAACGGCGCGGCAGTCCATGGCGCGCGACCATCTCGTCCCAGGCCAGCAACAGCACCTGACGCAGAATGACCTCAGCCAATTCGGTCAGCTTGTCGCTCACCTGCATCAGCGGCAGATGGCCGGCCAGATCGGCGGCAGCGATGCGCAACAGATTGATCTGTTGAACATGCCGCAACGCGTCCATGCGCTGCTCCAGATCCTCGGCCTCCGCCATGCGTCGCACCAACTCGCCAGCCACCCCCAGAGTGTCCGGCGGTGCATACAGATTGCGGGCATCCAGCAGCTCATCAAGCAACATGGGATGGCGCGTCAGATACTCGGCGAGCCAGGGGCTGGCCGCGCACAGCCGCACCAGTTGCGACAGCGCGGTGGGGTTATCGCCCAGCAAGGCCAGATAGGTGCTGCGGCGAGCGATCACCTCAACCAGCCGCAAGACGCGCGGCAAAGTCATCTCCGGCTGCGGACCCCGGCCCACGGCGCCGATCAACAGCGGCATCAGCCGATCCAGCCGCGAGCGGCCGACCTCACTCAAGGCGCGCACCGCCACCCCGTCCCGCAATGCCCGCAGCCGCTCGGCCAGCCCCGCGGGTTCGGCGAACCCCACCTGGGTCAACGGGCTGCAGGCCTGCGCGTCATTCAGCTCGCCCTGCCACAGTACGTCCAAGGGCGAAGCGGCGGCTGCCGGGCTCTGGGGTGTGGCGAAGACTTCGTCAAACTCATCCGCCACCCACTGGCGCTGCCGTGCCAATTCCTGCTGCAAATGCGACCAGTCGGACACGCCCATGCCGTAGGCGATGCGGGCACGCTCCAGCGGATCGGCGGGCAGATCGTGAGTTTGGGCATCGCGCACCTGCTGCAACCGATTTTCCACGCGCCGCAGGTAGCGATAGGCCGTTGTCAGTCGGGTCACGGTATGGGACGCCAGGATCCCGCGCGTGCCCAGCTGCTCCAGGACCGTGAGCAGATGGCGCTCACGCAAGGCGGCCTCCTGGCCACCCCGGATCAGCTGGAATGCCTGGACGATGAATTCGATCTCACGGATGCCGCCCGCGCCCAGCTTGATATTGTCGGCAAGCCCTTTGCGGCTGACTTCGGCGGCGATCATGGCCTTCATGGCGCGCAAGGATTCGAAAGCGCCGAAATCCAGGTAACGCCGGTAGACGAAGGGCCGCAGGGTCGCCATCAGGGCGGTCACATCGGCGAGGCGCCCCGTCAAGGGCCGCGCCTTGATCAGGGCGTAGCGCTCCCATTCCCGGCCGTGTTGCTGGTAATAGAGTTCCAGGGCGCTGGCGGACAGCACCAAAGGGCCGCTTTGGCCGAATGGCCGCAGCCGGGTGTCAACGCGGTAGGTAAAGCCGTCAGCGGTGGTTTCGGCCAGCAGCTTGACCAGTTGCTGCGCCATGCGCGTGAAGTACTCCCCAATCTCCAGGGCCTTAAGTCCCTGAGTCGTGCCGGCTTCGGGATAGACGAAGATCAGGTCGATATCGGAGGAGAAATTCAGTTCCCGCCCGCCCAGCTTGCCCATAGCCAGCACCATCAGCTCCTGGGGCTGTCCCGCCGCATCCAGCGGTTGTCCCCATTGCGCCCGCAAGCGACTATCGAGCCAGGCCACGGCCCCGGCAACACAGGCATCGGCCACATCCGACAGACCCGCGAGCACCGTCTCGATCGGGTCCAGGTCATTGATGTCGCGGTAGGCCCAATGCAGCGTCTGGCGCTGGCGAAAGCGCCGCAGCACGGTCATGGCCTGGGCGAAATCGGTGCATTCCGCCAGGGCCTGGTCGAGCGACTGCCGCAACGCCTGGGCCGTCGCGGGCCGGGTGGCCGGGTGCAAATCGGCCAGCCAGTCCGGATGGCGCAGGCACAGTTCGGCGGCGAAGAGGCTACACGTCCATAACCGCATTGCGCCCTCGGCATCGCGTAGATGCAGCGCGTTCTCTTTACCAAGCCGCTCGACCATCAAGCGCAACCCAGGCTGCAAGGCCGCCGGCACGGCGGCGATCAAGGCATCCAGATCGGGCAAAAGGATGTTTGCGGTCATGAGGGAGGGATCCCAGGCAACAAAAGCAGTGCCATTCTACCCGCCCCTGGGGTGGATTGAGCTGACTTGCAGAGCGCTGCAGTACGGGAACGCGCCTTGCTCGGTGGACCAGAGATACCACATCGCCTGGCCGAGGCGCAGATTTGGGGAGATCTGCGCGGGGATTTCCAATCTCTGCTTTGGGCGGCCACGAATTGATTCCGGCATCGCGCCCGATTGGCGCGAGCGCTGTGGGGCCGATCCAACAGTTTTTGATGGCGTGCATGCGGCAGGGCAGCCCGCGCCTACCAAGATTGCGGTTTGGCAGCATCCGGCATTTGCGTTGCGGTACCCCTGGTGGCCGACTGGCTCTGTGTATGTGATGCTGAGGCGCAGGGAGGACAACAGCGTATGGGAACGTCTGCCGATAAAACCGAGTGGGCCGATTGCCTGGCGGAGCTGGCGGAGGCATTGACTCGCCGGGGATGGCGCTTGGTCACCGCCGAATCCTGTACCGGCGGCTGGATCGCCAAGTGCTGCACCGATTTGCCGGGTAGCTCGACCTGGTATGAGGGCGGCGTGGTGAGCTACAGCAACGCGTTGAAGACACGCCTGCTGGGCGTGCGACCCGCAACCCTGGCTCGGGATGGCGCGGTGAGCGAAGCCACAGTGCGTGAGATGGCCCAGGGCGCACTGGCCCGATTGGGCGGCGATGTGGCGGTTGCGGTCAGCGGCATCGCGGGGCCGGGCGGCGCCAGCGCGGATAAACCGGTGGGGATGGTGTGGTTCGCCTGGGCGGGTCCGGGACAGCGTCTGGACACCCGTTGCATGTACTTTCCCGGCGATCGGGAGGCGGTGCGCGCGGCCACGGTCGGGATGGCACTGGCAGGCCTGTGTGATTGCTTGCGCGGGGCGCCCCCCGGCGGCGCCTGGGCCTAGGTGCCACTTAGGCCTTTGTGGAATAATCATCGGTTGTAGTCCCGCGCCGCCTGAG
>JBAUIG010000002.1:0-7618 GCA_049682735.1 Candidatus Macondimonas sp.
ACATCCATCGCAGTCGCGGCCTTGCTGCGCACCGCCGCCTGCGTGCGCTCGCGCAGGCGCGCCGCGAGTTGGCGCCGGCGGTGCAGGGGGAGCGCAAGGAATAGCTGCTGCAGGACCCGGTTGCGCACCACCCGCCGGTAGCGCTGGTAGCCGATATCGGCGGTGCACAATAGATCGCCATGGGTAAGCACAACCCGATGACCCTGCAGATGGATCACGGTGGGATCGTCAAGCACGGTCACGCCCGTGCGGCGGGCAAATCCGGCGCCGATGAGGAAATCACGGTTGCCGCGCTGGAAAAATACGGGCACGCCGCTGCCCGACAAGGACTTGAGCGCCTCCAGCACCGGTTCGAACTCGGCGGGCGCGGCATCATCGCCTACCCAGTACTCGAACAGGTCCCCCAGAATATAGACTGCGGCCGCCTGGCGGGCCGGCCCCGCCAGCAGGTCGATCAGGGCGTCCTGGATCGCCGGCCGGGCGGGGCTGAGGTGAATATCCGAAAACAGCAGCGTGGCAGGCACAGTGTCAGGGCGTGATACGCTTCGCCGATTCAATGAGGACCGGCGTCTTGGGGACGTCCTGATGCGGGCCGCTGGAGCCGGTCGGAACCTGGGCAATCTGGTTCACCACATCCATGCCCGAGACGACTTCACCAAACACGGCATAGCCGAAGCCCTGGGGGGTCGGCGCGGTGTGGTTCAGGAAGCCATTGTCGGTCAGGTTGATGAAGAACTGGGCCGTAGCCGAGTGGGGCGCGTTGGTACGCGCCATCGCCAGGGTGCCGGTACGATTGGGCGTGTCGGCACGCGCTTCGTTGGGGATGGGCGCCTGAGTGGGACGCTGGTTCATCTTCGCGTCCATGCCGCCACCCTGGATCATGAAGCCGGGGATCACGCGGTGAAACACCGTTCCGTCGTAGGAGCCGGCATCCACATAGGCGAGAAAATTCTTCACCGTCTCTGGCGCGCGATCGGGATAGAGCACCACGTCGATGGTGCCCATCGTGGTTTCCAGGCGCACTCGCGGGGCGGGCGCACTGCCCGGGCCCGGTTCGGCTGCGGCCGGCTGGGCCAGTAACATCAGCATCATCGACAACATTCCCAATCTCCGCATGGCTTAAGAGCTCCCAATGGACCGGACGCCATCATACGGCGCCATCCCGTGGGGGCCAAGCCGGCTGGGTCCGGCTGCGGCGATTTGGCTGGTATCATTGGCCCCTTTACCCCGTTTGTGGAGCCTGTTCGCGTGCTCAAGACCCGCTTTGCCCCCAGCCCAACCGGACAGATGCACCTGGGCAATGCCCGGACGGCCCTGTTCAGCGCCCTGCTGGCGCGTCACACAGGCGGGCATTTCGTACTGCGGATAGAGGACACCGATGCGGCGCGCAGCGAGGCCGTGCATGCACAGGCGCTGCTTGAGGACCTCACCTGGCTGGGGTTGCACTGGGATGAGGGCCCGTTCCACCAGTCCCAGCGTCAGGACATTTATGCGATCCACTTCGGGCACCTGCAGCGCGCTGGGCAGCTTTACCCTTGTTTTTGCACCCCCGAGGCTCTGACACTGAGCCGACAGCAACAAGTCGCGGCCGGTCAACCACCGCGCTATGACGGTCGCTGCGCCCGTTTGTCGTCGCAGGAGGCGTCCCGACGTCTGGAGCAAGGCGAGCCTGCGGCGCTGCGGTTTCGCGTCCCGACAGCGGCGACCGTGGCGTTCGAGGATCTGATTCGTGGGCCCCAGCGTTTTGAGACGGCAAACATCGGCGATTTCGTCATTCGGCGCACCGATGGTACGCCGGCGTTTTTCTTCAGCAATGCCGTGGATGATGCCGAAATGGGCATCACCCATGTGTTGCGTGGGGAAGACCACCTCAGCAACACACCGCGCCAGATTCTGCTGTTGGAGGCATTGCAACTCGCCATTCCCCGCTATGGCCACCTGCCCCTGATTACCGGCGCTGACGGCGCGCCGCTGTCCAAGCGTAACGGCAGCCAGAGTCTGGCCCAGTTGCGGGCGGCGGGTTATCTTCCGCTGGCGCTGGTCAATTACCTCGCCCGCCTCGGGCATCATCTGGACACGCCGGCCCTGCTGTCCCTGGATGCCCTGGCGGCCAGCTTCGATCTGGCTGCCATCGGCCGGGCGCCGGCCCGCTTCGACCCGGTTCAATTGGGCCACTACCAGAAACTGGCGGTGGCTGCCTTGGACAGTGAGGCTTTTGTGGCGTTTGTCGGGGCGGGGGCCAAGTGCATTCCCGAGCATCTCAAGGCCCATTTTGCCCGCGCCGTGGCGCCTAACGTGGCCTTTCCCTCAGAGGGCCAGGGGTGGGTGGACTGCCTGTTTACGGACCGTCCGCTGGAGGGCCCGCCTCTGGAGGCGTTGCAGGTGGCGGAGGCGGATTTCTTTCATCTGGCGGCTGAACTGCTTGATGCGCATGAGGGGGACGCCACCGCCTGGACCCGCGCCATACGGGAGCGATCAGGTCGGAGCGGCAAGGCCTTGTTCATCCCTCTGCGCCTGGCGCTCACGGGCCGGGAACATGGCCCGGAGTTGCGCGATCTGTTGGCGCTGATGTCGCCCGAGATTGTGCAGGGCAGGCTGGCGGCAGCCGCAAGGGCCTGTGCCATGCACCAGCTGCAAGACAACAAGGAACCGGGATGAATTCTTTGCATATCCACAACAGCCTGACCGGCACCAAGATGCCCTTCCAGCCGCTGCACCCCGGCCAGGTGGGCATGTATGTCTGCGGCATGACGGTCTATGACTACTGCCACCTGGGCCATGCCCGCGTGCTGGTGGCCTTCGATGTGGTGGCCCGCTATTTGCGCCATCTGGGTTATGCCCTGACCTATGTGCGCAACATCACCGATATCGATGACAAGATCATCCGCCGCGCCGCCGAGAACGGGGAATCCATCAACGCGCTCACCGAGCGTTTCATTCAGGCCATGGAAGAGGACGCCGCCGCCCTGGGCGTCCTGCCCCCCGATCAGCAGCCCCGAGCCACCGCCCATATCGACGACATCGTGGCGATGATTGCCACCTTGGTGGACAAGGGTTACGCCTATGTGGGCGGCAGCGGCGATGTGTTCTATGACGTGAGCCGCTTTGACGGCTATGGCAAGCTGTCCGGTCGGCGACCGGAAGACCTGCTGGCCGGGGCGCGGGTGGAGGTGGATGCCGGCAAGACCGATCCCCTCGATTTCGTCCTGTGGAAACAGGCCAAGCCCGATGAGCCGGCCTGGGACTCGCCCTGGGGGCCAGGGCGTCCGGGCTGGCACATCGAATGTTCTGCCATGGCCACGCATTGCCTGGGGGCGCATTTCGATCTCCACGGTGGCGGCATGGATCTCCAGTTTCCCCATCATGAGAACGAGATTGCCCAGAGCGAGGCTGCGACCGGCGAGCCTTTTGTGGAGACCTGGATGCATGTGGGCTTCGTCCAGGTGGGCGAGGAGAAAATGGCCAAGTCGCTGGGCAACTTCACGACCATCCGCGCCGTGTTGGCGCGTTACAGCGGCGAGGTGCTGCGCTTTTTCATCCTCGGCAGCCATTACCGCAGCCCCTTGAGTTATACGGAATCCCAACTGGAGTCCGCCCGTGAGGGCCTGGGGCGGCTGTACCAGAGCCTGCGGGGATTGCCGCCCTCGGCCACCGTTGAAATGGGCGCGTTCGGTGCGGCGTTTACCGACGCCATGAACGATGATTTCAACACCCCCCGGGCGGTCGCCGCGCTGTTCGACATGGCCCGGGAAATCAATCGGCTGCGCGACGTGGACCCCAATCGGGCAGCCGCCCTGGGCGCCGGGCTGCGGGTGCTGGGTGGGGTACTGGGCCTGCTGGAAACGCCGGTGGAAGCGTACCTGCAGGGTCAGATGCCAGGATCCGATGGGTTGGATGCCGCGGCCATCGAGGCCTTGATCCAGGCCCGCACTGCGGCGCGGGCGCGCAAGGACTGGGCCGAGGCCGATCGCCTGCGCGATGCGCTGGTAAAGGGCGGTGTGGTTCTGGAGGATGGCGCTGGCGGAACGATCTGGCGGCGGGGCTGAAGCCTCGCCCTGATCTGTCAGGCTGGCAATGGCGGGAGTTGTTCCCTGTCGGCATAGGCGTCCAGAGTGTTCTGCAACAGCATGGCGACGGTCATGGGACCGACGCCGCCGGGAACCGGGGTGATCCAGGCGGCCCGCTCCCGCGCCGCGTCGGGTTGCACATCGCCCACCAGCCGACCATCAGGCAGACGGTTGATGCCGACATCAATCACGATCGACCCCGGTCGCACCCATGTGCCTGGAATCAGGTGCGGCTTGCCCACCGCCGCCACCAGAACCTCCGCATCGCCTACCCGTGCCTGCAAGTCGCGGGTAAAGCGGTGGCAGACCGTGACCGTGGCGCCGGCCAGCAGCAATTCGAGCGCCACTGGCCGGCCAACGATATTGGACGCGCCCACCACCACGGCTCGGCACCCGCGCAGGTCGACGCCGGTGGTGGTCAGCAGCGCCATGATGCCGCGCGGGGTGCAGGGGCGCAGCAGTGGCAGGCGCAGGGCCAGCCGACCCATGTTGTAGGGATGGAAGCCATCGACATCCTTGGCGGGATCGATGCGCTCGATGACCGCCTCGCTGTCCATGTGGGGTGGCAAGGGCAATTGCACGAGGATGCCATCCACCGTTGGATCGGCATTCAGCACCTCGATCAGCGCCAAGAGGTCGGCCTGGGGCGTGGTCGCCGGGAGATGATGGTGGCGGGACGCCAGGCCGGCGTCTTCGCAGGCGGCGCGCTTGTTGCGGACATAGACTTCGGACGCCGGGTCATTGCCCACCAGGATCACCGCCAGGCCGGGAGCGCGGCGCCCCTCGGCGTGCCAGGCGCTGACTTGGGCGGCAATGCGATTGCGTAATGTTTGGGCCAGCGCACGCCCGTCCAGGGTTCGAGCACTCATGGAATCTCCCGGGGCATCATCGAAGCGGCTGGAAAGCGGTGCACGGTGCTCGCATCAAACCGAAGCGGCAGGCGAGGTTGGGGGGCGATTCTCGCATGGCCGCCACAGCGCAGCAACCGCGCATGGCCTCAGACGCTGGATGACGGTCGAAAAGATTCAGGAGTCGCTGTTCGATTAACGGACGTGTACCACGGAGAACTCCAGGTCGGCCGGGTAGCCCAGCGTCTGCTCGATACGCGCCTTGTTCCGGTTCATCATGTCCTCATTCCAGTCCTGCCGCACGCGCACATCGAGCCGGATCAACGGCGTCTTTCCAGACAGGATCACTTCGCGCACATCGAGAATGCCATCCTCGGGATGAGCGGCGGCGATCCGCGACAGGGTGTCGTGAATCGCGTTCTGATCGACCATGCGGTCGAAGCGCACGCCGAGCGGAATCGTCACCAGCAGCATCAGCGCAAGACTCAGGCGCAGGGCTTTGCGTGCGCGGCTGATGGGTGCGAAACCGAGCAGGATGAACGTCACGCTGGAGGCGATCATGATGCCGATCAGGTTGGTGATGAGCAGCAGGCTCGCGCCCAGCATTGTGGCTGTGTCCATCCAGCCCACGCCGATACCGACTACTGCCAGGGGCGGGACCAGGGCGACGGCAATCGCGACCCCGGCCAGGCTCTTTGCGATTTCTTCCTTGGCATGGGCATAGGCTCCGGCCACGCCGGAGATCAGTGCCACTATCAGGTCCAGCAGACTGGGGTTAAGCCGGCCTGCCATTTCGGGGGTCAGTATCCTCAGCGGAGTCAGCAAGGCGAATACCGCAGCGCAGGCCAGACCCATCGTCAGCCCGGCTGCCAGGGTCTTGAGGCTGGGCTGTATCAGCGAGCGGTCTGATCGCACGATGCCCATGGACAGGGAAATGATGGGGGACATTAGCGGCGCCAGGATCATGGCTCCAATGATCACCGATGCCGAATTGAGGAATAGACCCGTACTGGCCAACAGGGTACTCAGGATCATCAGCAGGACAAAGGGCGCCGATAGCTCGGCATAGCTTCGCAGCGTAAGGAACAGTTCGCGAAAGTCAGCTTCCTCGGCATGGGGCAGAAGCGGCAGCGGCCGGTTTCTCAGCTTGCGGCTGGCAGTCAGGTTGAGGAGATGACTCGTGCGCAGCGAGTCGCGTGTACCCCCTTCTTCAGTACTCAAATCCAGCCGCTTGTTGATGAAGACGGCCGCAGCGGCTTGACGGGCTTCGATATGCCATTCGCTTGCCTCCATCGTTTGGCCATCGAGCGTTGCCGCCAGTGGGCGCTGACTGGTGATGGTGAGGGATTGGCTGCGGATGAAGCCCAGGCTGTCCGGCAGCTGGCGCATCGAAAATGGGCGCTGGAAGCGCAGCTTGAGCAGGAACCACAGATGGCTTAGCACGCTGGTCGGCGACAGGATGAAGGCATTGAGCTTGCCATCATTGGGCATGAGGGCCTGATGAATGGCCGTGGTCGATAGTCCGGCAAAGCTGTGGCCGAAGACGGTCACGCCCATGGCGGCAAGATCCTGCTTCTGTCCCTTGCCGGTGGTGATGGAAAATGGCTGCAGCTGCAGACTGCGCAGGTGGCCAAACGTGGTGCGCAGGTCACGCCAGAAATTTTGCTTGGTCATCGGCGTGTGCAAACCCCATACATTGCCGACGATCAAGGTGCCGAGCATGATCTGTCCATTACAGGTGAGCAGATCGATGCGTGTGGGGTTTTCCATATCCAGTGCGCCCTTGAGCGCCTGGCCCAGATTCGCAGGCACACCGAAGCTGATCTGGGCACTGCGATTGGTTTTGATCGGCAGGACCGCAATCTGCCATTCGCCCACACGTTCGTCGGCCAGCAGCCGGCGCAGCTCGGCGTCCGACAGCAGGCAGAGCAGGCGGGTCAACGGACGAGGGTCGGCGAGCCATTGAGGGAGGGTACGGCGTTCGAGCGTCGTTGCCTTTGCCTTGGCAAACTCCGTCTCAAGGGTCGCCACTGTCTCCGTATCGGCCTGCTCCGAAATCAATACTATCGGTTCGGACGTGACGTCGGTCATGGGAGGTCCTTTCAGAATCGGATCAGGGCAGCAGGAGTGTCCAGTGTTGCCGGTTACTGATAATGTGCGGACCGCGAGGACGTTCCGCATTTCGGCGGCGTCCGCTTGGCTGCCGGTGCGAGCATGATAACCGGCGCGTCCGTCGGGCGGTGCTTCACGCGCCGTTACCGGCCATCGGGACACCGACGCGGCCGTTGCTTGCAGGAAATTGACGCTGAGCAAAACGGCCGCTATGATTCGAAACCTTGCTGTTTTTGGCGTCACCGCCTTGAAACGGTAAGGCCGAGCCTCGGATCAGTCTTTCGGGGTATAGCGCAGCCTGGTAGCGCACCTGCTTTGGGAGCAGGGTGTCGGGGGTTCAAATCCCTCTACCCCGACCATTCCCACCGAGGAGTCCAATAGAGCGCCTGTAGCTCAACCGGACAGAGCATCGGCCTTCTAAGCCGAGGGTTGCAGGTTCAAGTCCTGCCAGGCGCGCCATTTCCGTCAAGGATTTGGCCGCCGGTTCAAATCAATGGTGGACGTAGCTCAGTCGGTAGAGCTCTGGATTGTGATTCCAGCGGTCGTGGGTTCGAGCCCCATCGTCCACCCCATCCTTCGAAATTTCTCGCC
>JBAUIG010000003.1:0-6277 GCA_049682735.1 Candidatus Macondimonas sp.
CGCGCGCGCGGCGTATCTACCGGCGGCAGCACGATGCGAATGTCGAGTATCAGATCACCGGGTGGATCACCGGGAATCCCCTTGCCGCGCACCTGGAGCTGTCGCCCATGCTGCGCGCCGGCGGGGATGCGAACCTTGAGAGGTCCTGATGGCAGATCGATCGGAATGATGGCGCCCAAGGCCGCCTCCCAAGGAGCCACCGGCAAGTCGAGATGCAGGTTGCGCCCCTCGACGCGGAAACGTGGATGCGGATTGAAATGGACTTCCAGCAGCAGATCGCCGGATGGCGCGCCGCCTATCCCCGGTTCGCCCTGCCCGCTCAACCGGATCAACTGCCATTCGCGCACCCCCTTGGGGATTTGGACGCTCAGCGTGTGGGTCTCCACATGAACGCGTCCGGCCGCATCCATTTTCGGTACGCGTAGACTGATTTCACGTACCGCACCGGTGAAGGCGTCTTCGAGATCCAGAAAGATCTTGGCCAGATGATCCTGTCCCCGCGCATGAAAGCCACCCCCTCCGCGGCGCGCACTGTGCATCTGTCCGAACAGCTCGGCAAAGAAATCCGAAAAATCGGTGGTTTCCTCGGGGCTGAATCCCTTGCTCGAGAATTCGAAGCCGGCATCCCAATCTGGTGGCGGGCGGAATTCCTGTCCCGGTCGATAGTTCTGGCCAAGCTGGTCGTAGGCAGCGCGTTTTTCCGGATCAGACAGTACTGCGTAGGCTTCGTTGATCTCCTTCATGCGCTTTTCTGCATCCGACTCCTTGGAGATATCCGGATGATACTGGCGCGCAAGTCTGCGGAAAGCTTTCTTGATCTCGGCCGCTGGAGCATCCCGTGCCACGCCGAGAACATGATAATAATCGGGGTATTGCATGTCTCGAGTCTCCAGGTGTCATTGGCCTTGATGTGGGTTCCGAGCTGGATGATATCAAGGGCTTGAAACGCCTCGGCGCCGGACATACTTTCCCTCGCAGCAGGGTGCAGAAATGGATCACCCGTGATGAGGAGAGGAATCATGAGCTATCGCAATTTTTTACCACGCGATTTCTTCGCTGAGTTTGAACGCCTGCAGAACGAACTGACGCGCGCGACTGGTCTTTCTCCCACGATTCGTGGTGTGGAACGCCGTTATCCAGCAATGAACGTGGGCAGTACGCCTGCTGCGGTCGAGGTGTATGCCTTTGCGCCGGGCATGAATCCGGCGAGCCTGGATGTGCAGATCGAGAAGAGTGTCCTGATCATCAGCGGCGAACGCCTCGATGATTCTTTGCCGGATCAGGCGATGGTACATATCGACGAGCGCTTTTCCGGTCGCTTCCGTCGGGTCGTGAGCTTGCCCGATGACATTGATGCCACGGCTGTCGAGGCCCGGTATCGCGATGGTGTGCTGCATGTACGGATTCCCCGTCGGGAAATCGCCCAGCCGCGCCGGATTACCGTCCAGTAAAATGGAGGAGAATGTCATGAATCAAGATGTCGTGAACAAGCCAGCGGCCTCGCCGCGTGAGGAAACCGCCTTGCTTTTGCCGCGGGTCAATGTCGTGGAGGATGCAGGCGGAATCACCTTGCTGGCCGACATGCCGGGCGTGCCGAAAGATGCGCTGGATATCCGGGTCGATGATGACACGCTGGTAATCGAAGGTCAGGTGAATCTGGAAATCCCCGAAGGGATGACGGTTCACCATGTCGAAGTGGATCTGCCCCGTTATCGCCGCGTCTTTACGCTGTCCAAGGAGCTCGATCCCGAAAAGGTGACGGCGGAACTGGCCAACGGTGTATTGAAGCTGCGCATTCCCAAGGCCGAGCACGCACAGCCACGCAAGATTGCCGTGCAGGTTGCCTGAGGGAATAGCCGGGCGGTGTCTTCGTGGTCACCGCCCGGGTCATCGGCGCACTGTGCTTACCGCTTCAGCAGAACAGTGTTTCGCGGTTGAGCCCTTCACTTTCGACGATGCGGCGCAGGTGCCCCAGGGCTTCCACCTGGATCTGACGCACCCGTTCGCGGGTGAGTCCGATATCACGACCCACCTGTTCCAGGGTGGATCGTTCGTGCCCATTGAGCCCGAAGCGCCGCTCGACAACCTCCCGGTGTTTGGTGGACAGGCGCGCCAACCAGCCCGTCAGACCACGATCCAGATCGGAGTTTTGCACACAGAGGGACGGATCGACGCCGTTCTCATCGGGGATTGCATCCAATAGCGAGCGTTCATCCTCGCCCACCTGATGACCATTGATTGAAGCGCTGCGTTCGTTGAGTCCCAGCATGCGCTCCACGTCTCGCACTGGCCGTTCCACTTCCCGGGCGATTTCCTCTATGGAGGCCATCCGATGGATGGATTGGCTGAGCTGCCGGCCTGTGCGCAGATAGACGTTGATTTCCTTGATGACGTGGATGGGCAGGCGCACGGTGCGGGTCTGGTTCATCAAGCCTCGTTCGATGGTTTGGCGGATCCACCAGGTGGCATAGGTCGAAAAACGATAGCCAAGTTCGGGATTGAACTTGCCCACTGCGTGGATCAGCCCCAGATTGCCTTCCTCGATCAGGTCGAGCAGGGGCAGGCCACGATTGAGATAGCGGCGGGAGATCTTGACCACCAGGCGCAGATTGCTTTCGATCATCCGCGCCCGGGATTTGGCGCAGCCCTGTTGGGCCTTGCGGGTAAAGAAAATTTCTTCTTCGGCGGTCAGTAGCGGGGAATGACCTATTTCATTCAGGTAAAGCCGGGTTAGGTCGAGCGATTTGACTTCATCACTGCCCCAGGGCTCCGGTTGGGCCAGCTCCTCATCGACAAGGTCGAGTGGGGCAGTCTGGGCCTCGCAGGGTTCGCCATCCCCGCTGGCTTCGCTTTCGAACAGCAGATGCGCGGGCGCATCCAGTTCAGTCCATTCAATGTGAGCGTTGACATCATCCATGATGGTCCTCCTTCGAGAATCTCCTCGGTTTTTCACGCAAACCTGAAGACGCCGAAAGAAGAAACCAGACTCGCTACCCCTCAACGGGCCGGCAGATACCGCAAGGGATCAACCGGTTGCCCGTTGTAGCGAATCTCGAAATGCAAGCTGGGTCGACGATCAGGGCCTGTGCCCATTTCTGCGATCTCTTGGCCCGCTTGCACGGTGTCTCCTTCCTTTGCATACAACGTCCTGTTGTATGCGTACGCACTCAGGTAATTATTGTTGTGCTTGATGATCATAAGCTCGCCGTAACCCTTGAGTCCACTCCCCGCGTAGGCCACCCGGCCGTCACTCACGGCGCGAATCTTGGTGCCCACCGCGCCGCCGATGTCGATGCCCTTGTTCCCCCCATCACCCTCAAAAAGTTCCAGCAGTGGCCCATCGACTGGCCAGCGCCAGTCAATGCCTGAGGCAGCGGCTTCGGAGCCCTGCAGACCGGGCTGAAGCGTGCCAAAGGGCACTCTCAGGCGTTGGCCGACATGGATCAGGTCAGGATTGCTGATGCGGTTCCATCTCGCCAGGTCCGCTACGCTGACGCCGTAGCGAGCTGCAATATTTTTCAGCGTGTCTCCTGCCTTCACGGTATGCGTCCGCCATTGCGTCGGTTCAGTGGCAGCAGCGGGCGTCCGCTGGGTGGGGGGGGGTGGAACAGGTTTGGACGGTGCGTTGGGTTCGGGCCAGTTCAGCGCTCCGGCGCACCCGGCCAACCAAAGGGTGAGCATCAGTACAAGGCACGGCGCATGGCGTCGGGACGTGGATTTTTTGAGAACGTGAACTTCCACCATGGCTGTTCTAAAGAAGGAAGTAAATCAATGCGATGCTTCCCACAAGGCCCCAACCGATCCATTCCATAAAACGGCGAACCGTGTCCTGCATGCGGGGCCCCAGGCGGGACACCAGCAACGCTTCCAGATAGAAACGTCCGCCTCGTCCGATGAGCGAGGCCAGGATAAAGGGAAGCAGCGGCATGGCCATGAAGCCCGATGCGATGGTGAAGAGTTTATAGGGGATCGGGGAGAAGCCGGCGAGAAAGACGATCCAGATGCCCCAGTCGCGATACAGCGCCTGGACCTGAAGCCAGGTCTGCCCATAACCCGCCTGCTCGATCAGCGGGAGTGCGGCGTCGATGGCGAAATAGCCCAGGGCATAGCCCAGGACGCCACCCAGCACCGAGCATACCGTCGTGAGAGTGGCCAGCTGCCAGGCCCGCCGTGGTTCGGCGAGCACCATGGGCATCAGCATCACATCCGGCGGAATGGGGAAGAAGGAGGATTCCGCCACGCTCACCGCGCCAAGGTACCACGGCGCGTGACGATGGCCGGCGGCGCGAATCATGGCGTCATACAGACGGGTAAATGGCCTCATCCAACGCCTTCCTTCAGGGGCACGAAGTGAACAGTTTCAAGCACGCTCTCCTGGATGCCAACGGCAGTGCGGGTGTAGTGCATCAGTCGTTGCTGAAATCCGGTGCCGACCGGGATCACGACGGACCCATCGATCTTCACTTGCGCCAGCAAGGATTCCGGCACCTCGTTCGGCGCTGCTGCCACCAGGATCGCATCATAGGGCGCATGCGCTGGCCATCCCCAATGCCCATCGCTGTGGTGAAAGTGCACGTTGCGGATGCGCATCCGGCCCAGCAGCTGGCGGGCCTGCTCCAGCAAGGGTGCAATGCGTTCCACGCTATAGACCTGGGGTACCAGAGCCGCCAGCAGCGCGGTCTGGTAGCCTGAGCCAGTGCCCACCTCCAGTACCCGCTCGGGAATCCCGTTCTGCAGCAGCGCTTCGGTCATGCGCGCCACTATGTAGGGCTGGGAAATCGTCTGACCGAAGCCGATGGGCAGCGCAAGATCCTCGTAAGCACGGCTGGCCAGGGCTTCTTCAATGAACAAATGGCGCGGCATGCGGGCCATCAGCGCCAGTACGCGCGGGTCCTTGATGCCCCGCGCTTCCAGCCGCTCTACCATGCGCTTGCGGGTACGCTGGGAAGTCATGCCGCTGCCGCGCAGCATGGTCTCGCTCACCGATTCAGTCCGGTCAACCACTGACCCACGGTGTCGATGCCCGTATATTGGGTCAGGTCCACTTGGACGGGGGTGATGGATACGCGCTTATGGGCCACGGCATGAAAATCCGTGCCCGGCCCGGCGTCCGCTTCCCCACCCGCCGGGCCAATCCAGTAAATCGGCAGACCGCGCGGGTCACGCGAGCAGATCACCCCTTCAGCCCGATGGCGCCGTCCCAGCCGGGTGGCCGCGTAGCCTTCCAGTTCCTCGAACGGCACATCCGGCACATTCACGTTGAGGATGGTGTCGGCCGGCAGCGGCGTGTGCGCGAGGCGCTGAATCAATTGGGCGGCTACCCGCGCCGCGCAGGCGTAATGCCGGCAGGCCTCTCCCATGAGGGAAATCGCCATTGCCGGATAGCCCAGCGAGCGCCCCTCGATGGCGGCGGCGACGGTGCCGGAATAGAGCACATCATCGCCCATGTTCGCGCCGGCATTGATGCCGGAGACCACCATGTCGGGGGTATGGTCAAGCAGGCCGGTAATGGCCAGATGCACCGAGTCGGTGGGCGTGCCGTCGACGCAGTAAACGGCTTCATCCCCATGGCGGGTCACCCGCAGGGGGCGACTCAGGGTCAGGGAGTGGCTGGCTCCGCTGCGGTTGCGATCCGGCGCGACAACCACCACCTCGGCAAACAGGGCGAGCTCGTGGTGCAATGCGCGCAGGCCGGGCGCCTGGCAGCCATCGTCATTGCTCAGCAAAATGCGCACGTCAGTGTCCCATGGTGGGCAGGAAAGTCCGGGGCATACGGTCACCCCGGTGTCCGGTTGCGATGGGAAGACACTATACTGGAAGCCCCATTGTGGCCGGTAGCGTCTCGCGCGCGGGAGAACAATCATGGCGGAGTCCTTCAAGCCTGCGGCAGCTGACGAGGCCGGCTTGTTCCGCCAGGCGATGGCCGATGTCACGCCGCTGCCGCAGAACCGGCCCTTGCCGACTGCGCCGCGGCCCCCGCCCAGAGCGCTGTTCCATCTGGCGGACGAGGCTGCCGTCTTGCGCCAAATGCTTCATGGGCCGGATGACCCTGACCTGGAGACGGGCGAAGACCTGCGCTACCTGCGCCCAGGCATTCCGGAGCAAGTGCTCCGGGATTTGCGACGCGGCCGCTACACCATCCAGAGCGAAATGGATCTGCACGGCCTGAATCGGCAGCAGGCGCGTGAGGCTCTCAATGCGTTTCTCCAGGAATGCCGGACGCTCGACCTGCGTTGCGTGCGCATCATCCATGGCAAGGGCCGCAGTTCCCCCCACG
>JBAUIG010000004.1:0-11192 GCA_049682735.1 Candidatus Macondimonas sp.
GCCTTGGCGATCGACTTCAAGCACCTTCACATCGACGATATCGCCCTCTTTCAGCTTGTCGCTGACCCGTTCGACCCGCTCATCGGAGATCTGGGAGATGTGGACCAGTCCGTCGCGGCCGGGAAGAATGGTGACAAACGCGCCGAAGTCCATCAATTTGCTGACTCGCCCCTGATACACCGTCCCCACTTCCACATCGGCCGTGATCAGTTCAATGCGCCGACGGGCTGCTTCGCCGTCTGCCCGGTCGACGGAGGCGATCTTCACGGTGCCATCGTCAGTGATGTCGATGGTGGTGCGGGTTTCCTCGGTAATCTGGCGAATCGTGGCGCCGCCTTTGCCGATCACATCGCGGATTTTCTCCGGGTTGATGTGGATGGTCAGGATACGCGGCGCCCATTCCGACATCTCCTCGCGGGGACGGTCGATGACCTTGGCCATTTCCCCAAGGATATGCTGGCGCCCGCTGCGGGCCTGTTCCAGGGCGGCGGACATGATCTCGCGGGTGATACCGTTGATCTTGATGTCCATCTGCAGGGCGGTGACACCGCGCTCGCTGCCGGCCACCTTGAAGTCCATGTCGCCCAGATGATCCTCATCCCCAAGGATGTCGGAAATCACCGCGAAGCGGTCGCCATCCTTGATCAGCCCCATCGCGATGCCGGCCGCCGGCGCCTTGACTGGCACGCCTGCGGACATCAGCGACAGGCTGGCCCCACACACTGTCGCCATGGAGCTTGAGCCATTGGACTCGGTGATTTCCGAGACCACCCGGATGGTGTAGGGAAACGCGTCCATGTCGGGCAACAGGGCTTCGACAGCCCGCCGGGCCAGACGACCATGGCCGATCTCACGGCGCTTGGGCGAGCCGACGAAACCAGTTTCGCCGACGCTGTAGGGAGGAAAATTGTAATGGAGCATGAAGGGATCCTTGCGTTCCCCTTCGATGGCATCGATGACCTGGGCATCCCGGGCCGTACCCAAAGTGGTCACGACTATGGCTTGGGTTTCCCCACGCGTAAACAGCGCCGAACCATGGGTGCGGGGCAGAATCCCCACCTCGATGCTGATCGGGCGTATGGTTTTGAGATCACGGCCGTCGATACGCGGCGCGCCATTCAGGATCCGTTCGCGGACAATGCGTTTTTCGAGATCGGCAAAGGCTTTCTTGACCGCAGTTTCGGTGAATACACCTTCGGTCACGACCAGCTCCGTCACCGCACGCTGCCGCAGCTCGGCGACGGCATTTTGGCGTGCCTGCTTTTCCGACACGCTGTAGGCCTGACTCAGTTCCTGCTCGACCAGACCGGACACGGCCGCAATGACCGACTCATCGGCCGTGTGGGGCTGCCAGGCCCAAGCCGGCTTGGCGGCTTCGGCGGCGAACTCATTGATGGCGCGCACCGCAGACTGCATGTGTTCATGCCCAAACAGGACCGCGCCCAGCATCACGGACTCGGACAATTCCCGGGCACCGGACTCGACCATCAGGACCGCTTGCTCGGTTCCGGCCACCACCAGATCCAGGTCGGACCGTTCCAACTGGCTGTAGGTGGGATTGAGCACGTAAGCGCCGTCGATGTAGCCCACACGGGCCGCGCCCAAGGGACCCTGGAATGGAATTCCCGAAATGGCCAAGGCAGCAGAAGCGCCGAGCAGCGCCGGAATGTCCGGGTCCACATCGGGATTGAGCGAATTCACCGTCGCAATGATCTGAACTTCGTGATGGAAGCCCTTGGGAAACAAAGGACGCAGCGGGCGATCGATCAAGCGGGAGGTGAGCACTTCCTTCTCGGAGGGACGCCCCTCGCGCTTGAAGAAACCGCCAGGGATGCGACCAGCGGCGTAGGTGCGCTCCTGGTAGTTAACGGTCAGCGGCAGGAAATCCACACCGGGAGAGGGTTCCTTGCGGCCCACCACGGTCACCAGGACCACGGTATCACTCATGCTGACCAGCACGGCCCCGGTGGCTTGGCGGGCAATGCGCCCGGTTTCCAGGGTGACCAGATGCTCGCCGTACTGAAATCGCTTTACTGTAATTGTCACAATGCTTCCCTACCGACCCGTGCTTGTCCGAAATCCCGACCCAGTCGCAAGCCGTTTTAGCGGCGCAGACCCAGACGGCCGATCAATTCCTGATAACGAGCCGCGTCGGTTTTCTTCAGGTAGTCGAGCAGCTTGCGACGCTGGCTGACCATTTTCAGCAGGCCACGGCGGGAATGATGGTCTTGTTTGTGGACTGCGAAATGACCCGTCAAATGTTCGATCCGCTGCGTCAGCAGCGCCACCTGAACCTCGGAGGAACCGGTATCGCTGGGATCGCGCTGAAAACTGGTCACGATTTCGGCTTTGGTCTGGCCTGTCAGAGACATGTGAAGAAACTCCTAAATATGCGATTTTTTTCGCTACAAACGTTTAATTTTAGCCTTTCCGGAGGGTTTACAACAAGCCGCCGGATCCGCATCCAGTCAACCCTGCATCAGCCGGCGCGGTGCGCAGCGCCCATCGTCAAGCATTTCGCCCATCCCCAGGAACTGATCGGCCGGGCCATACAGCCGCACGGTTGCGCCCGCATCGGGTGAGCCCGGAATGAACACCGGGTTACCCTGCCGCAAATAATAGGCAAGTCCTTCGTTCACCGCGAGCGCCGGATAATGCTGCAGGGCAGCGTCAAGTGGTAGCAACAGGGCATCCAGGGCGGCCGATCCACGCTGGTCCGCAATCGCTTGCAGCGCATCCATGTCATAACAGTCCTGCGGCATCGAGAATGGCCCCAATTCCAGCCGACGCAGGCTGTGCACGTGGGCGACTGTGCCCAAGGCGACGGCCAAATCCTCGACGAGGGTGCGCACGTAGGTGCCCTTGCTGCAATGCACCCGCAAAGTCGCCTCTTCCTCTTGCTGACTCAGCAAGTGAAGACTGTGGATGCGCACCCGACGCGCTGGACGCTCGACCTCAAGGCCCTTGCGAGCCAAGCGATAAAGCCGCTCGCCTTGATGCTTGAGCGCCGAGTACATCGGGGGAATCTGGTCAATGTCTCCCACAAAACGCTTGAGGGTGTCGGACAATCCGGCCAGCCGAGGCACATCCACGGGTCCGGTCTCAACCACATCCCCCTCCCGATCCCCGGTGGAGGTGCGCTCGCCGAAACGACACACCACCTCATAGCACTTGTCTGCATCGAGCAGATAGCCGCACACCTTGGTGGCATGGCCGAAACACAGTGGCAGCAGGCCGGTGGCGAGGGGATCCAGATTCCCTGTGTGGCCGCCCTTGGCCGCACCAAACAACTGCCGCACCTGCTGCAAGGCCTTGTTGCTGGAAAGCCCCAAGGGCTTGTCCAATAGCAAGATGCCATCCACAGCGCGCCGCTGTCGACGGGAGGATGGGGAAGACATGGATTTACTGATTACTCTGTTGATTAAGCTGGGCCCGACTCGCCGGAATGATCGCCGCGCTGCTCATCCTCGGCCCGGGCCTTGGCAATCAGTGCATCCATCCGCTGGCCGTGATCCAGCACCTCGTCATAATGGAATTGCAGTTGGGGGATCATGCGCAAACGCAGGCGCCGACCCAACTGGCCCTGGATCATGCGCGCCGCGCTCTGGAGAATGCTGATTTTCTCCTCAATCCCTTGTGTGACGCCCAGGAAGGAAACAAACACCTTGGCGTGGGAAAAATCCCGCGCCACCTGCACTTCCGTCACCGTGACCGGACCCAGGCGCGGATCCTTCACGGCGTCGCGGATGAGCTCGCTCAGCTCCTGGCGCAACTGCTCGGCCACCCGGGCCGTGCGGGGGAAATCGCGTGGCATGTCAGGCCGGCACCTCGATGCGCTGGTAAACCTCGATCTGGTCGCCGGGTTGCACGTCATTGTAGTTGCGCACCGCGATGCCGCACTCGGTGCCTGCCCGGACTTCGCTGACGTCGTCCTTGAAACGCCGCAGCGATTCCAACTCGCCCTCGAAGACCACCACATTATTACGCAGCACCCGGATGGGGCAATTGCGGCGCACCGAGCCTTCCATGACCAGACAGCCCGCCACCGCGCCCATCGTGGAAGAACGGAACACATCCCGCACCTGCGCCATGCCCACCACTTCTTCCCGGACTTTCGGCGCCATGAGACCGGTGATGGCGTTCTTCACCTCATCCAGGGCCTGGTAGATGATGCTGTAGTAGCGTACATCGGTGCCGGTCTCGGAGATCAGTCGGCGCGCCGCGGCATCGGCGCGGACGTTGAACGCGATGATGATGGCCGATGAAGCCACCGCCAGGTTCACATCCGATTCGGTAATCCCGCCCAGCCCGCGGGCAACGACATTCACCTTCACTTCTTCATTGGACAGGGCGAGCAAGGCATCGCTGAGCGCTTCTACCGAACCCTGCACATCGGCCTTGACGATCAGGTTCACCTGCTGGAGATTGCCTTCCTCCATCCGGTTGAACACATCCTCCAGCTTGGTGGAGACCTGCTTGGCAAGACGCACATCACGGAATTTGCCCTGGCGATACAGCGCAATTTCGCGTGCCTTGCGCTCATCTGTTACCACCATGAAATCATCACCGGCATTGGGCGTGCCGGACAGACCCAGGATCTGCACCGGAATGGAAGGGCCGGCCTGGGTGATCGGCTTGCCGACCTCATCGAACATGGCCCGCACCCGACCCCATTCCTGCCCGCACAGCAGAATATCGCCGCGCTCCAGGGTGCCCCGCTGCACCAGTACGGTCGCCACCGGTCCCCGGCCCTTTTCAAGGCTGGATTCAATGACCACACCAACGCCACGTCCCTTGACCACAGACGTCAGTTCCATCACTTCGGCCTGCAGGAGGACGGCCTCTAACAAGGCATCCACGTTGGTGCCCATCTTGGCCGAAACCGGGACGAACATCGTGTCGCCACCCCAATCATCAGGAACTACACCCTGCTGTACCAGCTCGTTCTTGATGCGTTCCAGATCGGCGCCAGGCTTGTCAACCTTGTTGATCGCCACCACCACCGGCACTTTGGCTGCCTTGGCGTGCTGGATCGCCTCAATGGTTTGCGGCATGACGCCATCATCCGCAGCCACCACCAGAATCACGATGTCGGTCAGCTTGGCGCCACGGGCACGCATGGAGGTAAAGGCCGCATGGCCAGGGGTATCGAGGAAGGTAATCATGCCGCGCGGGGTGCTGACGTGATAGGCGCCGATGTGCTGGGTAATGCCCCCCGCCTCACGGTCCGCGACCTTGGCACGACGAATGTAGTCCAGCAGGGTGGTCTTGCCGTGGTCCACATGCCCCATCACGGTGACCACCGGCGCGCGATGCACCACTTCGGCCTGTGAATCCTGGGCCTCCCCTTCGCTGACCAAGGCTTCCTCAAGCGCGGATTCCTTCAGCATCTTGGGCACATGGCCCATTTCATCCACCAGCAAGGACGCGGTTTCCTGGTCAATCACCTGATTGATGGTGGCCATGACACCCATGCCCATCAAGGTCTTGATCACCTCGGGGGCCTTCACGGCCATGCGCTGCGCCAGCTCGCCCACGGTAATGGTTTCAGGGATCAGCACATCCCTCACCACCGGGAGCACGGGCTTTTCGAACTGATGGCGGGCCGAGCTGGTTTCAACCCGAGCGCCCTTGCGCTTGGATCGACGGGCGCCGTCCTGGCCGCGCTCGTTTCGATCACGGCGGTCCCCTTGGGGGGAAGGCCGTTCTTTCTTGCGGGTATCGCCTCTTTTGGCGGGCGCATCCGAGCGCGGAGCTCCCGGCGCAGCCGGCGCGGGCGCACGTGGCTGATCTTGTGGCCGACGTGACGGGGCAGCTGCGCGAGCCGGCTCTGCATGACTCTGGCGCGGGGATTCCGCTGGGCGAGATGCGGGCTCTGCGCGGCGCTGCGGTGCCTCAGCCGGACGCACG
The DNA here is from genome assembly GCA_049682735.1 of Candidatus Macondimonas sp. Lineage (GTDB taxonomy): Bacteria > Pseudomonadota > Gammaproteobacteria > UBA5335 > UBA5335 > Macondimonas. The sequence continues at coordinate 5,911 of JBAUIG010000004.1, forward strand.
GACGCCTCGGTGCGTTGCGCCGATTCCTCGAGCAGGCGGGGCGACTCCTCAACTGGACGCGCAATTTCTTCTACTGCCTGAGCGGCCGCCGCCTCAATCTGAGGATGGGTCTCGACCTGCGGCATTTCTCCTTCAATCACCCCAGTCGTTGCAAGGTCGGCGGCGACCGCCTCGGAGGCTTCGCCTTGGACCTCTTCACCCACGGCACTGCGCTTGATGTAAGTGCGTTTCTTGCGGACTTCCACCGTTACCGTCTTGCCACGGCCCTGGGTGCCAGCCAGGCGGATCTCGCTGGTGGTCTTGCGCTTGAGGGTGATGCGCTGGGGCTCCGCCGCCTCGCCTCTACTGCGACGCAGATAACCCAACAGCTGGGTTTTCTCATGATCCGTGATGGGGTCTTCCGGCCCCTTGGTGGCAATCCCGGCCTCGGTCAATTGTTCCTGCAGCCGCTCAACGGGGATCCCCACCGTTTCTGCGAATTGTTTCACCGTCACTTCAATCATGCTCACCCCCGCGCCTGCGAACCTTTCCATCCATTATCCGTGCTGATCCGCAAACCAGTGTTCACGAGCCGTCATAATCAAAACCGCTGCCTGCTCGCGATCCAATCCTTCAATATCCATCAGGTCATCCACCGCCTGCTCAGCCAGGTCTTCACGCGTACAAATGCCCTGGCGGGCCAGCTTGCGCGCCAGGTTGGCGTCCATTCCGCGGAGCTCCAGCAAATCCTGTGCAGGCGCGCCCTCCCCGGCATGCTCCTCACTCGCGATCGCTCGTGTCAGAAGCGCGTCCTTGGCTGCTTCACGCAAGGCATTGACCACGTCCTCATCAAATTCCTCGATTTCAAGCAGCTCGGCAGCGGGGACATAAGCGACCTCTTCCACGCTGGAGAAGCCCTCCCGTACCAGAATGGCGGCTATTTCCTCGTCGACTCCAATTTCGCGGACGAAAAGGTCGATCAGGTTATTCGCCTCTGCCTCGCTCTTGGCATTGGCCTGCTCCTGATCCATGACATTCAAGGTCCAGCCCGTCAATTCACTGGCCAGTCGCACGTTCTGGCCGCCCCGACCGATGGCGAGTGACAGCTTGTCGGTATCAACGGCCACATCCATGCTGTGGGATTCCTCATCGACCACGATGGAAACCACCTCGGCCGGAGACATGGCGTTGATGACGAACTGCACGGGATTGGTATCCCACGGGATGATGTCCACCCGTTCCCCGGACAGCTCATTGGAAACCGTCTGCACGCGTGAGCCGCGCATGCCCACGCAGGCTCCGACCGGATCGATGCGCCGATCGTGAGCCATCACGGCAATCTTGGCTCGCAGCCCCGGATCGCGCGCCGCGCCCTTGATTTCGATCAAGCCCTGGCCGACTTCGGGAACCTCCAGCTTGAACAATTCAATCAGAAACTCGGGCGCTGTTCGGCTCAAAAAGAGCTGCGGCCCACGTGGCTCGCTGCGGACCTCCTTGAGATAGCCACGCAGACGATCGCCGCTATGCACGGGCTCGCGGGAAATCATCCATTCCCGCGGAATCAGCGCCTCCACATTGCCACCAAGATCCAGAACGACATTACCCCGTTCAACCTTCTTGACCATGCCCATGACGAGCTCGCCCACCCGCGCGCGATACTGATCAACAATCTTGGCCCGTTCGGCTTCGCGCACCTTCTGGACGATCACCTGTTTGGCTGCCTGGGCGGAAATACGGCCAAACGGCAAGGACTCCAGGGATTCCTGGACAAACTCACCCACGGCGACCTCCGGATGGGTGACGCGCGCATCTGTCAGACGCATCTGGAAAACCGGATTGCACTCGTCCGCCTCATCCGCCACCACTTCCCAGCGTCGGATGGTGCTGTAAGCGCCAGTACGGCGATCAATACGCACCCGGACATCGACGTCATCCAGCGCCAATCGCTTACGTGTTGCGGATTCCAAAGCCGCCTCGATGGCCTGGAAGATGATTTCTTCCTCCACGCCCTTCTCATTCGACAAGGCTTCGACAACCAGTAGAATTTCTTTGTTCATCATTTTGATCCTCGGCGTGGACCGGTACTTTCTTCGAAATGCGGCGCCAATCGGGCCATTTCCAGTTGGTCCAATCGCAACACCATTGGCTGGCCATCCACATCCATTTCAATGGATTCCAGCGTGGACCCGACAAGCAGGCCGGTGAAATTGCGTCGACCTCCCAATGGAAGCAGGGTTCGGACACGAATCCGCTGTTTTACAAATCGGCTGAAATGATCCGGCTTCACCAGTGGGCGATCATCCCCTGGAGAAGAGACTTCCAATACATACTCCCCGGGAATCAGATCATTGACGTCCAACACTCCGCTGATTTGCTGACTCACCTGCTCACAATCCTCAAGCCCAATCCCCTCAGGCCGATCGATGTAGAGACGCACCCGCTGTCGCCCACCCTGCCGGTGTTCGACACAGATCAATTCATAGCCCATGGCGTCCAGTACGGGCGCCAAGAGGCCCTCCAAGCGCTCGCGCAACGGACCTGACGCGGCTGGTTCAATCAACAGCGCTTTCTCCAAAATGGCGGACAAAAAACCCAATCCTACATTCGGCAGGAACAAAAAAGCCCCATGACCGGGGCTTTCTCATTCAAGAGATTCTTTTGGTAGCGGGGGCAGGATTTGAACCTGCGACCTTCGGGTTATGAGCCCGACGAGCTGCCAGACTGCTCCACCCCGCATCCGGTAAGCAGGCATTATAGGGCCGCCCGCAGCATTAATCAATAAGCATAGCGTTCAGAACGCCGACAGACAGGCGCGGATCAGCTGATCCGGCACAATCCCCAGCAGCAAAATCAATCCGCCGTTGGCTATCAACAGCCAGCGCAGATCAGCACTGGCGACCACGTCGCTGGACTCGATGGGGCTCTCGAAATACAGCTGCCACACCACGCGCAGGTAATAAAACGCACTGATCACGGCAAACAGGACGGCCACGATTGCCAAAGCGCCCATGCCTTGATCGACCGCCGCATCCAGCACCAGCAGCTTGGCATAGAAGCCGGCTGTGGGCGGCACCCCAGCCATGGAGAACATGAACAGTGCCATCACCGCGGCGAGCCAAGGGCTGCGGGCATTGAGCCCCTTGAGATCATCCAGGGTTTCCGCTTCCACACCGCGCTGACTGAGCAGGATCAGCACGGCGAACGCTCCCAGCGCCATCAGGACATAAATCAGGACGTAAAACAGCGCCGCTGCATAGCCCATGGGATTGGCCGCCAATATGCCGAGCAGCAGAAAACCGATATGTCCAATGGTGGAATAGGCCAGCAGGCGCTTCACATTGGTCTGGGCAATGGCGACCACGCTGCCGACCGCCAAGGACAGCACCGCCATCACGATCAGCAAGTCTCGCCAATCATCGGACAGTCCTTCCATACCGTCGGCCAGAAGACGAATTGCCATGGCAAAAGCGGCCAGCTTGGGCGCAGAGCCCACGAGCATGGTGACCGGCGTATTGGCGCCTTGATAGACATCCGGCAGCCAGTTATGGAAAGGCACGGCGCCGAGCTTGAAGGCGACCCCAGCCACCACGAAAGTCATGCCCAGAAGCAACGGCAGGCTACCCACTTGTTGTTCCAGGATCCGGCTCGCCACGACATCGATCTCCAGGCTACCGGTGACGCCATAGAGGATCGACATGCCATACAGCAACATGCCCGAGGCAATCGCGCCCAGCACGAAATACTTCATGGCCGCCTCGGAACTGGCGGACTGCTCCCGGTTGAGGGCCACCAGCGCGTACAGGCTCAGTGACATCAACTCCAATCCCAGATAAAGGGTAATGAAATGACTGGCCGAAATGAGCACCAGCATGCCGAGGGTGGAAAACAACGTCAGCAGATAGAACTCGCCCTGATCCAGTTGTCGTTCCCGCAGGTAATCGCGGCCATAGAGCAGCACCGCGCCAGTCACCAGCAGGGCTGAGACCTTCAGCACCACGGCCAGACGATCCAGCACGAACATCCCGCTGAAGGTAACCAATGGCTCGACCAATCCACGCCCGATCCACAATATTGCGGCCGCTGTCGCCAGCAGCGCCATCAGGCTCAAGCCATGGGTCAGGTGGCGCCAGCGCGGCGGCAGGAACAAATCAATCACCAAAATCGTGCACAACGACGCCAACAGGAAAATTTCCGGCAGCGCGGGCCACAAGGATGGGCTAGTAAACGTCATGTCCATTCCCGAGTCATCCTGGGGTTGGGGGCGATCAGAGCTTGCCCGGCAAGATCTGGAGCAGCAGCTGATGAACGGAGGGTTCGATCACGGCCAGTAAGGGTTGTGGCCAGACCCCCAGGGCGAGCACGGCAACGGCCAGCAACCCAAGCATCAGAAACTCGCGTGTCGTGACATCATTCAATTGGCTCACCTCGGGATTCGTTACCGGTCCGAAGGCGACGCGTTTCACCAGCCACAGGGAATATGAAGCGCCCAGAATCAGGGTCAGGGCGGCGAGGAACGCGATCCAGGGATTGGCCTGGAAGCTCGCCAGAATCACCAGGAACTCGCCCACAAAACCAGAAGTTCCGGGCAGTCCCGAATTGGCCATGGCAAAAAGCACAAAAAAGGCGGCAAAGACAGGCATGCGGGTGGCGACGCCGCCATAAGCGGCGATGCGGCGCGTGTGCATGCGGTCATACAGCACACCGACACTGAGAAACATGGCGCCGGAGATGAAGCCATGGGAAATCATTTGGACCACGCCGCCGGTCATCGCCATGGCCAGCCCTGCCGACTCCCCGGCAGCAGGCCCGCCCCCCCAATAGGGCAGGAAAAATCCCAGCGTGACGAACCCCATGTGGGCGATGGAAGAATAAGCAATGAGCTTCTTCATGTCCTCCTGCACCATCGCCACCAGACCGACATAAACCACGGCAGTCAGGCTCAAGACCGCCATCAGGCCCGCCATTTCACCTGCGGCATCGGGGGCGATGGGCAGGGCATAGCGCAGGAAGCCGTAAGCCCCCATCTTCAGGGTGATGGCTGCCAGGATGACCGAACCGCCCGTGGGCGCCTCAACATGGGCATCCGGCAGCCAGGTATGGACCGGCCACATGGGCACCTTGACCGCAAAGGCTGCCAGAAACGCCAGGAAAATCCAGGTCTGCTCAGCGGCGCTCAGCGGCAGGCGCTGCAAACCCATGACATCGAAACTGCCGCTTTTCTGATACAGGTAGATAAAGGCCACCAGCATCAGCACCGAGCCCAGGAAGGTGAAAAGAAAGAATTTCACGGTGGCATAGATGCG
>JBAUIG010000005.1:0-3078 GCA_049682735.1 Candidatus Macondimonas sp.
CCTTAAACAACTGCGGCTGACGATCAGCCGCCTTTTGATGCGATGGATCACACACACTGGACTTGCCTTGCAATGGCCTGGACGCGCCAAGGGACAGGTTTCCTGAAGGACACGTCACCAAACTGTCATCATCGCGGCGCATGCTGTGCCCCGGCCAGCGGCTTTGGGTAGTGCATGGAGACGCCATATGAGTGTGTAAAAGCGATTTCCCTCGCATCACGCACTCAGCCCACATCCCACCTTATCTGCGCCAGAGCAATGCGCTCCGGCGGTGCCATTCCTGAATTCATCGATTGGAGGGTTTTTCGGTGTTGCAACACCTCCCCAAGTTCATGATTGCCTTTGCGCTGTTCATGTTGGCCGCCTGCGCCAACCCAAAACTCCGTCTGTACGACGGCACCAAGCAATCGGTGGCCCAGGTTGCGACGCTGACCCTGCCCGAGCAGATCGAGGTGGCCCGTCTCAATGGCGTCGAGGTCAAGGGCGCCAGTGGTCTGTGGACCCGCGGGGATAAGGTTCTGGAGCTCGCCCCTGGGCGTTATGAGGTGCTGGCCTACTACCGTGAGATCTGGAATTTTGGCGATCAACATGACGTCCTGCGTTCCGATCCCGTCTTGTTTGTCCTGGATGCCCAGGCGGGCAAGCGCTATCGCATCGATTACCAGCGCCCCGCCAGTTATCAGGATGCCCAGCGACTGGCTGCGGCGTTCAGCGGAACGCTGATTGACGAGGTCAACGGTGCCCGCACACCCTCCAAGGCGAGTGGCGTTCGCTTCCCCACCGGGGTGATCGCGCAGGTGAGCGGCAGCAGCGAATTGCTGCCGGACAACGGCGGTGGACGGGCCGGTGATAGCCAGGTGGTGGCGCCCTTGGATGCGCCTGACAGGCCGCCAACGGCAACAGCCGCGCGGCCACGGACGGGCGTGGTCGCACCTCTTGCAACCACTGAAACAGCAACACCGGTGCGTCGAGACGATTGGCTTGAATTGATGCAGGCTTGGTGGAAGCAAGCCGGTCCTGAGGAGCGCAGAGCTTTTCTGCGTTGGGTCGGTGAACAGCCAAATTAGGCATGAGTGCGCATGGCCTATGGTTAACCAGTTCCTGACTCTCGCCGAAATCTTTGGTTCCTTATGTCATTAATTTGTCATTTTTCTGCAAAGAGACATTCATCACAACTCCCGATACTGTCGGCCGACCGTGTTCTCCAAGTCGGCCGCGCGCTGCGGGTGATCTTGGGTTTTATGTGCGGACTGCGAACCGATCCGGCAGCCATCGAGAGGGCCGGGTCGTGAAAAACCATGTGGCTCGAGACGCTTTGAAGGGAGAGTTTTAAGTGAAGAAGAACCTGCTTGTGGTGGCTGTCGGAAGCCTTGTGGCGTTGCCGGGCGCGGCGCTGGCCGATGCGAAGATCTATGGTCGATTCAATGTGGGGCTGGACGGGCAGAAGGACGAGATCGGCCTGGACTCCAGGGAAACGAGCACCACCTGGCGCGTGCAGGACCAGAACAATTCGTCGCGTCTGGGGTTCAAGGGCAGCCAGGATATCGGACTGGCGGACATGTCGGTGATTTATCAGCTCGAGTACGGCATCAATCCCGACGGCAGCGAGAGCGATGAATTTTCCGAGCGCAACATCTTCGTGGGTCTGAAAGGTGACTTTGGTACCGCCAAGGTCGGTAAATTTGATACCCCGGTGAAGGAAACCGGCGCCAGGGCCGATCAGTTCAACGACGAATCCATCGGCGACTTCACCAACCTGATGGTAGGGGAAACGCGCGCCAACAACATGATCCAGTACAGCACGCCCAAGCTGGGAGACTTGGTGACGGTGACTGCGGCGATTGCGCCGGGTGAAGGCCGCAAGGCACTGGATGATGCCAATGACAAAGACAACAGCGTTGCGGATACCTATTATGCTTCCGCCGAGTTCGATCATGGGATCTTCTACGGCGCACTGGCCTACGCCGGCAACCAGGAAGGCGGCTTGAAGTTTGACGGTGCGACAGCCGGGATCGACATCATTCGCGCCACCGCCGCGGTCAAGCTGATCGAGGCCCTGGAAATCGGCGCGCTGTATCAGCAGGCTACGGGTATCGACCAGGATGATGGCGTGCAGGGCGAAGACGCCGAAGAAGCGACCTGGCTGGGCTCGGTGGCTTACACCTTCGATGCCTTCAAGTTCAAGGCCCAGTACGGCCAGACCACGGGTGACCTGACCGACATCGAGCGCACTGAGATGGCTTTCGGCGTCGACTACAAGCTGAGCAAGGCGCTGACCGCGCAAGCGTACTATGTCACCTATGAAGACAAGGACCGTGTCACCAGCAGCGGGATCCAGGATCCCTCCACTGACAGCTATGGATTGGGCTTGATCTACAACTTCTGAAAATCCTTTCCCCGCCCTTCGTGCGATGGGGGAAAAAATCACGTGGGGTGGGTCGACGGCTATCGATCCACCCCATTTTTTTGTTCAAGCGCAGCGAACGTTCCCATCTCTAGAATGCAAGTGGACCGGCTTTGCCATCAGCAATCTGATTTACATCGTAGAATAAAAGTCCTTGGATACAGGAATGGCGGCGGCACAATCTTGATGGCTTTCTGGCATGGGTCACGACATGTTGTTTTCTGAAAAGGCTGATGTCGGCGGTTGCGCCGTTGCCGCATCGCCTGCGGGTTTGCGGGTCGAGAACCTGGGGGTCGAAACGCCGGCCGGGAGCCTATTGTTGCGATCGCTGACGTTTGCCCTGCCTTCCCGCGGCATCATCGCCTTGATCGGTCCCGAGGCTGCGGGAAAAACCGTCTTGCTGCGCGCGCTGCTGCGCTTGAGCGATCAGGTGGATGGTTTGCGGCTGCACGGGCGTGTTTTCCTCCAGGGACAGCCGATTCTGGCACCGGGGATCGAGGTCGACCGCGAAGCCGTCCGGCGTCAATTGGGTTGGGTGCCCAGCGTGCCCGGATTGCTGCCGACCACGCTTCACGACCATCTGACCTATGGCCTGCGGTTGCGGGGCGAGACGGATCAGGAGCTGCTGGATGGGCGCGTGGAAGCCACGTTGCGCCGATGTGGTTTATGGACGA
>JBAUIG010000006.1:0-9882 GCA_049682735.1 Candidatus Macondimonas sp.
GCCCCAAAGCCTGCAGCAACAGGCCGGGGGCGATCTGGAAATCAATGGTCCAGCCAAAGGCGCGCTGATTGACGGCTTCGGTCAGCACCGCCGCGAGCACCAGCCCCACCGGCACGGCGAGCAATCCCGCCACTGCCCCCATCAGGGCAGTCTGCAGGGTGACCCAGCGCCGCACCTGGCCGGGAGTCATCCCCAAGGCGCGCAACACGGCGCATTCCCGCGTCCGCTCCAGTTGCAGCGCCATCAGGGCGCTGGTTACTCCCGCCAGGCTCACAATCAGGGTAAGCAGGCGCAGCACGCCGGTGACCGCGAAGGTGCGATCGATGATTTGCAGGGAAAACGCCAAAATCCCGGCGGTGCGCATCACCGACAGCGGCATCTCGGGCGTGGCCAGTGCCTGGATCTGCGTCACCAGCGCCGCCTCATCCGCGTCTGGCGCGAGATAGAGCCCGATGCCGGTGACGCCGGGGCGGTTCCAGTGGCGGCGGAACACGGTCTCGTCCATCAGCAGATGCCCTTGGTCGGAGGCGAAATCCTGATAGATCCCGACCACTTCGAACGCGCGCCAGCCCGCATCGGTGGCCAGTTGCAGCCGGTCGCCCACCTTGAGCTGGCGGTGCCAGGCCAGGGGTTCGCTGGCCAGCACGGCGGGGGTTTCGCGCTGGGCATCCGTCAGTGCCGCATAGGCCGTTGCCGGATCGCCCGCGAGGAATTGGAGCGCGCCACGCAGTTGTTCGGTGAAGGGGGCGGCCGAGACACCCACCGGCCCGTCGGGGGTATCGATGGGGGCGGCGCGGATGCCGACCACCTCCGCCATGCCCGGCAGGGCCCCCAGGGTCGGCAACAGGCTGTCGGGCAGGCGCGCGCCGCGTGGGGCACCGCCGCCGGGGGAGACGTAGATCTGCGCGCTCAACGTGCGTTCCAGCCAATCGGTCACGCTGCCACGGAAGCTGTGGATCATGGTGCCGACCCCCACGGCAGTGGACAGGGCCACGGTCAGGGCGGCGATCGCCAGACCCGTGCGGCTCAAGGAGCGCACCACGCCCCGTGCCGCCATGCGCAGCAGCAATCCCCGGCCGGCGGGGGCGAGGCGGGCGACGAGGCCCATCAGTCCGACGGTGAGCGCGGGGATGACCAGGCTCGCCGCCAGCACCAGCGCGATCAGTCCGGCGTACACGGGCAACAGCGACCGGCTCGGCCACAGCAGCAACAACGGCAGGACCACCACGGCCAAGAGCAGCCCCAGGGCGGCGAGGCGCGGTACCAGCCGGCGCGTGCGGGCTTCCAGGTCCGAACGGTTGAGCACCCGGCGCGGCGGGGTGCGCGCCGCTTCCCAGGCAGCCGGCAGGGCGGCGAGCGCGCTGCCGGCCAAGCCCAGCAGCAAGCCCTTGGTCAATCCCGAGGGGCTCAAGGCCAGTTGGGAAATCTGCAGGGTGTAATAAATGTCGTTGATGGTGCGGCCCACCAGCCCCACCAAAAACTGCGCCAGCGCCGTGCCCAGCAGCAGCCCCAGCAGGGTCCCGGCCAGCCCCAGCAGCAGGGCCTCGCCCAGGATGGCGCGGAACACCTGGCCACGGGTGACACCCACGGTGCGCAGGATGCCCAGCAGCGGCCGGCGCTGCACCACGGCGAAGCTCAGGGTGTTGTAGATGAGATAGAGCCCCACCACCAGGGCCAAGAGGCTCATGGCCATCAGGTTGAATTCAAAGGCCCGGGTCATGCCTTCCATCGCCCGCACCCGGCTGCCCGTGGTTTCCACCCGCAGGCCCGTCGGCAGGCGCGCCTGCAGGGCCGCCAGCGCCTGTTCCCCGGCGCGTCCTTCCGGCAGGCGTACGTCGATACGGCTGATGCGCCCGTCCATTGCCAGCAGTTCCTGGGCGGCGGCAATGTCCATCAGCATCAGCCCGGACAGATCGCGGTCGGTGCCCGCATCGTCCAGCACGCCGGCCACGGTGACCGTGCCTCGACCCAGGGGCAGCAGCAGCGCCAGCGGATCGCCGGGCACAAGACCAAGCGCCGCGGCTGCCCGTCCCGAAACCCAGGCCTGGCCTGGCTGGGTGACCCCCCGCAGCGCGCCGAGCAGGCCGTCCCCCGTGGCCAGTCCAGCACCCGTGGCTCCCATTTGGCCCCGACCCAGCGCGAATTCGGCGGTGCCGTCCACGCCCAGCAGCCGGAAGCTGTGGCCGGGCCGGTTGGCTACACTGACCGTGGCTTCGATGATCGGCGCCAGCGGCGTTTCCCAGCCGCCCAACCGCAGGTCCCGGTAGACCGTTTCGGGCAGTCCATCGGGACCGGCGAGGATCTGATGAGTGGCCTCGCCCACGACGGCGGCCATGGAGGTCCTGAGGGCCAGCCGGGCGCTGGTGCTGGCCAGGTCCACGGCGACCACGACGCCCACGCCCAGGGCGATGCCCAGCACCGAGAGGGCGGTGAGCCAGCGGTGCCGGGTGAGATGGCGCCAGCCGGCCCGGACATGCAGTGGAATCATGGGGCGGCGGTCGGTGCGGATTCAGGCACCAACCGGCCCTGTTGCAGGCGCAGGATGCGGTCGGCATGACGCGCCAGATCGGAACTGTGGGTGACCAGGATCAAGGTCTTGCCGAACTGGCGCACCAGTTGGTCCAGTAATTCCGCCACCCTGTTGCCGGTGGTCGGATCCAGGTTGCCGGTAGGTTCGTCGGCGAGAATCAGGTCCGGCTCGTGAATCAGGGCGCGGGCCACGGCGACACGCTGCTGCTCCCCGCCGGACAGCGTGTCGGGGAAACGGTCCCCATAACCGGCCAGATCGACGGCCGCGAGCATGTCCGCCACGGCGCGGTCAGCCGCGCGGCCGCCCCGCCCCAGCAGTTGCAGTGGCAGGCGCAGGTTTTCCGCCACCGTCAGGGTGGGCAGCAGGTTGAAGAACTGGAACACGAAGCCAATGCGCCGGCGGCGCAACAGCGTGCGTTCCCGTTCGCTGAGGGTGGTGATGTCGATGCCGCCCACATGAAGGCTGCCGGCCTGGGGGCGGTCGATGCCACTGATCAGGTTGAGCAGGGTGGATTTGCCCGAGCCGCTGCGACCCACCAGCGCCACCGCTTCGCCGGCGTCGATTTCCAGCGCGGCATCCTCCAGCACGCGGTGCCAGCCGCCCGGTTCGGGGTAGCCGTGGCTTACGCCCTGCAGGCGCACCATGGGCTCAGCGCCGTTCACCCAGCCGCTCCAGGTCAACCTGGCCGGTATAGCTGAAAGGAATCGGCGGTAGCCAGGGCAGCGCCAGCTCGATTTCCCCGCTGATGCGATATTCCAGCTTGGGACGGGGCGCGAGCAGCGCGCCCACCAGGGAGCCGGCCAGTTTCAGCATGGACAGGCGCACGTCGACGTCAAAGCTGGTGGCATCGCGCGCGGGAATGCGAAAGGGTTCCGCCGTCTGACCCTTGGCGAAACGCTGACCGGACAGTTCGACACGGTAGCGGAATGCGCGCACGCCCAGGGCGATGCGATTGGGGTTGTGCAGCCGGATACCAAGTTGGCCGCGCTGTTCCATCAGCCCCATCTGGCGCAGTTTCAGGCCGGTCACGGAGATTTCCGGGGTTTTGACCCAACGCCGGAGCAGCCGGATGGCCTGCCGCTGGAGGCGCGCGCGTAAGCCGGACCGGCTCGGAGGCGCCGGCGGAATGGGGGGTAAGCTTTCGTTATGTTCCAGATCCATCTGGAAAAGCCCTCCTGAGATGGCGATGTCGCCGGTATGCGGGAACTCAGCGCGCCCGGTTCAGAGCGACCTCACCCTTGCGTGAGAAGGGGAAGGGGCCCGTCATGGGAATGTTGGGCTCCACCTCACCGCTAATTTCATAGTCCACGCGGCCGTTGAAGTTGGTGGCCAGGTTGGCGGCTTGGGCGGCCAATTCCAGCACGTTGGTGCGCACCTGGAGCTTGACGTCAGTTTCCCCCTTCGCCGGAACCGTGAAGGCCTCATCCGTATCGCCCTCGGCCACTTGGAGTCCAGCGAGCGCGATCTTGTAGCGTACTGTCCGCACCGGCAAGGGAACCGGATTGGGGTTTTTCACGTGCAGCACCAGTTGGGTGCGCTGCGACAGCAGCCCCATTTCCAGCATGCGCACCTCGCGCAGACTGACTTCGGGCCGGTCGAGGGTGTTCTCAATCACGCTGCGGCAGCCCAGAGTCATCAACAGGGCCATCCCCGCCAGCATGGCGGCGAGGCGCATCAAGGTTCGGTGGCGCATCATGTTATTCCGGAATGGCGGTCAATAGGCGAGCGTATGGGGTGGTCATCTTAGCCCATCCCTTCGGGAAAGGACCAAAAATGTCGCCACGCGCGCGGTCCAGGTCAATCGGTCTTGATTGATCGGTTGGAGGGAAGCCGCACGTTCGGCGCCGGTCCCATCCTCAAAGACTTGTTCGGCATGCTGCAATTGGCAGCCATCGCAATGGTCCTGTTTGGCGCAAGAGAATGGAAAAAATCCCATTCCCCATGCATCATTCACCGCGTGTCTGGCCCATTTCGCGCCTCACACGACTTCCCCCGGAAATGGAACCGCCGCGACGGGCCACGGTCACTTTCATTTCGCATGCACTAATCCCCATTCCCCATATCCCTCCGACTTATAGATGCGCTGACATGTATATCGAGAAACGCGATGGCTTCATTTGGTCTTTCCATCCCGCCTGCCGGGCTGCGATTGGCGTGGTCATAAGCCTCTTGCTCGCTGCGGGGCCCGCCCAGGCGGGACAGTTCTTCGGATTCGAACATGCCGTTGAAATTGCGCGCCGCAAGGCGGCGCAACCGCATGTGGAGCCGCCCAGCAACGTGCCACGCCAGTTGGCGGAACTGGATTACCAGGGCTACTACGGCCGCATCCACTATCGCCCCGAAAAAGCCCTGTGGGCGGGAACAGGGCTGCCATTCCAGGCGCAAATGTTTCATCCCGGCCACTATTTCACCCGTTCGGTGCGGATCAATCTGATCGATGAGAAGGGGGTGCGGCAGCTCCCGTTTGATCGTGATCTGTTTCAATACCTTGATCCCGCCCTGCGCGATGCCGTGCCGGCCGCTTTCGGTTATGCCGGGGTGCGTATCCATAGTCCACTGAATGTGCCGGGGCGTTTCGATGATCTCATCGCCTTTCTGGGTGGCACCTATTTCCGCGCCCTGGGCAAGGACCAGCATTACGGCCTGTCAGCGCGCGGAGTGGCACTCGATACCGCCGAGCCGGGCGGGGAGGAATTCCCCCATTTCACTGAATTCTGGCTGGTGAAACCCGCGCCCGATGCGCAGGCCATGGAGCTCTTCGCGTTGTCTGAAAGCCCGCGTATGGTGGGCGCGCATCGCTTCGTGGTGCGACCCGGCGCCACCACCCAGGTGGATTGTGAAGTGGCCCTGTTTTTCCGCAATCGCGTGTCCAAGGTCGGCATTGCGCCGCTGACCAGCATGTTCTTTTACGGCGAGAACACCGCCAAGGACCGCACACCGTCCTCTGCGGCGTTTTATCCGGAGGTCCATGATTCCGATGGCCTTTCGGTCCTCACCAGCGGCGGGGAGTGGATCTACCGCCCCCTGGCCAATCCGCAAAAACTGCTGGTGAGTTCGTTCAGCACCCAGAGCCCAAAGGGATTTGGTTTGTTGCAGCGCGATCGTAACTTTGATCACTACCTGGACCTCAAGCACGAATATGAGCGCCGGCCGAGCCTGTGGGTGGAGCCGCTGGACGACTGGGGCAAGGGGCGGGTGGAGCTGGTGCAGATTCCCACCGACGCAGACCAGAACGACAACATCGTTGCCTATTGGGTGCCGGAACGCGCGCCGGCAAAAGGCGACCAGATCCGGATGCGCTACCGCCTGCACTGGTATGTTGATCCAACGGCTTTCCGGGCGGGCGGCGGCGCGACGGCTACCCGGATGCGTACCCTGCCCAACGGCGGGCGGCGTTTCCTGGTTGTCTTCGCCGGTCCGACCCTGGAAGGGCTCGACACGTCTCAGCCACCCGAGGCGCTGGTGACCGTTGGCGACGGGCGCGGGGTGTCCGATGTGCAGGTGCGCCGCAATCCTTATGATGCAAGTTGGTGGGTGGAATTCACGGTGCCCTCGGGCGGGAACAATCCCTTGGAATTGCGCGCCTATCTGAAACGGGGCAATGATTTCCTGACCGAAACCTGGAGCTATCTGCTGGAGCCCTGATGTGAGTGAGCCCGCCCCGTTCGACCGCTGGTCCGCGGACCTGGAATCGGTGCTACGGCGCTACCTCTCGGTCACGCCCGTTCCGCCGGCGGAACATTCCGCCTTGCTCATGGACGTGGCCCAGGCGCTTGCGCCCCATGCCAACGCCACCCCGGCGCAAGCCCTGGCCGTTCTGGTCGAAGGGGTAGGTGAGTGGCTGTCCGTCCATCGGCGGGCCCCGGTATCCATGCCCTCCATCCATCGTGGCGCCATGCTGTCTCCTTCGCTGGAGCCGCTGCCGTTGCGGGAACTGTGGCGGACGCGCCATGTACTCCCCCAGCCCGAGGCCGTCCCTACGCCCGCGCCGAGGCGGGAGGCGCCATGAAGCGCATGCCAAAGTCGGTGGTAACTGATGCCACCCTGGGCAATTGGCGCCGCACGGCCCGTTGGCGCCGCCTGTTGCTGGCCGTGCTGGTGGCTGCGCCCACTTTCCCCGCCGCCTACGTCATGGCCCGCGTGCTGCCCGGTCCGCAGGAGTTCTTCCTGCGACTGTCCCTGCTCGCGATCTTCATGATCCTGTTCGCCTGGATCGCGATGGGGTTCTGGACGGCAATCTTTGGGTTCATTGCCCTGTTGACCCGGCGTGATCGCTTCCTGGTGCGGGCCGATCCGGCCCAGCCCCTGCCGCGCGCGGCCCGCACCGCGCTCTTGATGCCGGTCTGCAACGAGGATCCGCAGCGGGTCTTCGCCCGCTTGCGTGCCACCTGGCTGTCGCTGCAGGCCACCGGCCAGGGCGAGCAGTTCGCCTTTTTCGTGCTCAGTGACACGCGTGAGCCGGATGTCCTGGTGGAGGAAGAACGCGCCTGGGCGCAGGCGGTACGGGAACTGGGCGCCGAGGGGCGCATTCATTACCGGCGGCGGCGGGTCAATCTCAAGCGCAAGAGTGGCAATGTGGCGGATTTCTGCCGCCGCTGGGGGCGCGATTTCCGTTACATGGTGGTGCTAGACGCCGACAGCCTGATGGACGGGGATACGCTCATCCAACTGGTGCGCCGCATGGAAGCCCATCCGCGCGTGGGGATCATCCAGGCCATCCCGCTCATCGTCAATGCCACCACGCCGCTGGCACGCATGCAGCAATTCATGCAGCGCCTGTGTGGACCGATGTTCACCGCCGGGCTGAATTTCTGGATGCTGGGGCATGCCACCTACTGGGGTCACAACGCCATCATCCGCGTCGCGCCGTTCATGGCCCATTGCGGCCTGCCGCGCCTGCCGGGTCCGCCGCCCTTGGGTGGCGACATCCTCAGCCACGATTTCGTCGAGGCGGCCTGCATGGTGCGCGGCGGCTGGGAAGTGTGGGTCGCCTATGACCTGCAGGGCAGCTATGAGGAAACCCCGCCCACGCTGCTCGACGAATTGCAGCGGGACCGGCGCTGGTGCCAGGGCAATCTGCAGCATCTGCGGCTGCTGCGCGCGGGGGGCTTCCACGGGCTGCATCGGGCGATGTTCTTCCACGGCGCCATGGGCTATGTCTCAGCCCTGTTCTGGTTCGCCTTTCTGTTCCTGGGCACGGTACTGACTGCAGTAGCGGCCTTCACCGGCCATCAGTACTTCACGCCGGAAGGCGGCCTGTTTCCGGTCTGGCCCGTGGCGCGCGTTGCGGAAGCCATCACGCTGATGATCGCGACCTTGGTCATGCTGTTCTTGCCCAAGATTCTGGGGGCTGTTCTCGCCATCAGCCGCCCCTCAAGCCGGACGGCATTTGGCGGTGCTCGCCGCATCACAGCCAGCCTTTTTGCCGAATTGGCGAGTTCCGTACTGATGGCGCCCATTCGCATGGTGTTTCATACCCGCTTTGTGCTCTACACCCTGTTCGGGCAGAGCGTGCGCTGGGCCGGACAGAATCGCGGCGATGAAGGCACTTCCTGGGGCATGGCCTTGCGCCATCACGGCTTCGGGACGCTGTTGGGGCTGGTGTGGGGCGGCGTGGCCTGGGCGGTGGAGCCCGTTTTCTTCCTGTGGCTGTCACCGGTGATGGCGGGGTTGGTGCTGTCCATTCCTATCTCGGTCTATTCCGGTCGTCGCAGCCTGGGCGATCGCTTGCAGCGGCGCGGGTTGTTTCGGGTGCCGGGAGAGATCGAACCGCCCGCCGTGGTGCGGGCCAGTCGGCAAGATCCGCATATCGAGCCCGCCGTGGGCGCAGGATTCATCGCCGCCGTGGCCGATCCGCAGACCCATCATCTGCATCTCAGTCTGCTGCGTGATCCGCATGGGCGCCGCCGGGCGCGCTGGCCGGAATTGCGTGACCGGGCCTGGGCGGACGGGCCGGATGCCTTGAGCGCCAATGAGCGCCGCCTGTTGCTGGGCGACAGTGCCAGCCTGCGCTGGCTGCATCAGCAAATCTGGATCGGCGACGAGCCGGCGCGGGCCGCCGCCTGGGGCGCGCCGTCGAAGTCGAATGACCACATCCCCGTTGCCGCCTGAGTTGCTGCCTGTCGCCTGGTGATGCCGCTTCGTCCGTTCAGGAATACCGCGAACCGGGGTGATGCGGCGCCAGCATCTCCCTCAGCGCCAGCGTTCCGGGCGCACTTCGACCTGTGCCTGATTCACGCTCACCCACAGGCTGCCGTCCTGAACCGAGACCTGCATCTGCATGCTGCGCGATAGCTCCGGAACCAAGGCGGCGGTGGCCGTCGCGGGCAGATGCAGCACGGTGAGATTCCCGAACCGGGCGAGGCTGCCGCGAATCTTCTCCCACCAGAGATGTGGCGCGCGCTCGCCATAGGTCACCACCGTGACGCGCTCGGCGCGGTGAGCGCCCTTGCGGATGCGGCTCTCATCGGGCAGGCCCAGTTCGATCCAGTGGACGATGGCGCCGGTCAGATCCTTTTGCCAGAGATCCGGTTCATCCTCGCTGCTCAGCCCGCGCGTGAATTGCAGATCCGCGCTTGCGTGGAGGGCGAAGGTCAGAATCCGCACCATCAGCCGTTCTTCGGTCTCGGACGGGTGGCAGGCCAGCGTCAGGGCGTGGTCCGCGTAGTAGCCGCGGTCCATGTCGGCGATGTTGAGCTGGACCTTGTAGACCGTTGCCTTGAGCGCCATGTCAGCGTGTCACCCGCATCATGGCAATTGCTGCGCCGAAAAGTGGCGGCCCTTGATGCCGGCCTCGCTCAGGCGCCGGAGCGCCGCCGGCGCCGCCGACCGATCGATGGCGACAAAGGCGTGGCGATCGAAGAGATCGATCTTGCCCACCGCCGATCCGGCGATGCCGTCCTCACCCGTCAATGCCCCCAGGATGTCGCCCGGGCGCAGCTTGTCGCGGCGACCGCCGCCGATGCGCAAGGTGATCCAGCGCGGCGGCGCCACCGGTGCTTGCGCATCGATCACCGGCAACGGCTGCCATTGCAAGGGGCGCTGCTGCTCATCCTCGATCACACGGGCGCGATGCATCTCGCCGGGCGCGCACAGGCTGAGCGCGAGGCCGCTCTGGCCGGCGCGCCCGGTGCGGCCGATGCGATGCACATGGGTTTCAGGCTCGAACGCCAGCTCGACATTGACCACGGCGGCGAGATCCTTGATGTCCAGGCCCCGCGCCGCCACGTCGGTCGCCACCAGCAGCGGACAGCTCTGGTTGGCGAATTGCACCAGCACCTGGTCGCGCTCGCGCTGCTCCAGATCGCCATGCAGGGCGGCGACATGAAATCCCGCCGCCCGCAAGGACTGGG
>JBAUIG010000007.1:0-2346 GCA_049682735.1 Candidatus Macondimonas sp.
GCCAGGGCATAGGCGAGAAACACGGTGTTGCGCGCCGGCACATAGGTGACCGGAATGCCGGCGGAAGGCGCGGTGGGCACGGCAATAGTGGGGTCCGTCAATGCCGAGCCGCCGAAGGCGGCCAGATCGAGCGAGACAGTCCGGTGTTCCCGCACCCCGAAATGCGCCGCCACCCGCGCCGCTGCCGCCAATTCGGCGTCATGACGCTGGCCGTAGGCGAAACTCAGGGCAAAGCAGTCGTATCCCTGGTCCCGCGCCAAGGCCAGGGTGGTGGCTGAATCAAGACCGCCGGACAACAGCACAATGGCGCGATCTGCCATGTTCCCTCCCAAGATCTCAGTGGCCCGCGGCCTCGCCCCAGAGCAATTTGTGCAGCTGGAGTTGCAACCGCACGGGCAGGCCGTCTTCCAGGATCCACTCCGCCAGGCGACGCGGTTCGAGCCGCCGATGCGCCGGCGAGAACCAGACCGTGCAACGGGAGCCCAGGTCTTGGGCCCGAACCTGCGCGGCCGCCCACTCGTAATCCACCCGGTCGTTCAAGACACACTTGAGCTGGTCGTGCGGCGTCAGCAGCGCCAGGTTGCCCCAATCGTTGCGTTCAACTTCACCGGACCCCGGCGTCTTGAGATCCACCACGCGACTGACGCGCGTATCGATGTTGGCAATGGACAGCGCGCCACTGGTTTCCAGTGACACCGTATAGCCACGTTCACACAACAAGGCCAGCAAGGCCCGGCACGCCTCACCCTGAGCCAGCGGTTCACCCCCGGTGACGCAGACATGCCGCGCCGGATAACGGGCCACCTCGGCCAGCACATCCGCCAAAGACAGCACGGTCCCGCCGTGGAAAGCGTAGGCCGTGTCGCAATAACTGCAGCGCAACGGACAGCCGGTGAAACGGATGAACACTGTCGGGGAGCCGACACTGGCTGCTTCACCCTGCAGGGAATGGAAAATCTCGGTCACCCGCGCCCGCAGCGCGAGCCGTGCATCCGCCGTGGTCACCCCGGAATGTGGCCTTCCCGCTGCAGCCGGTTGAGCCGCTGGCGTGCCAGGTCAGCCGATCCGCTCCCGGGATACTCCTGAATCACGCGCTCCAGAGCCGCTTTGGCCTCGGTCCATTGTTGCTTTTCGCTGTGGATGTAACCGATTTTCAGCAAGGCATCGGGCACCTTGGGGTTGCCGGGATACTGCCCCACCACCTTGCGAAACTCCGCCAGGGACACGTCGTAATTACGCGCCACATACTGGGACTCGGCCAGCCAGTATTGCGCGTTGGGCGCCAGACGGCTGGACGGATATTGCTGCAGGAAGCGACTGAAGGCATCAGCAGCCTGAGGGTAGCGACCTTCCTTGAGCAGGTTGAACGCCACGTCATAGTTGGCCTGCTCGCCGGCCACTGGGGGCAGCGACCCTACCGGCACAGGTGCCGGCTGGGTGCCATCGGTTTCCGCGGGTACATCCTGCGCGGGCAACCCGCCGGCCGGAGCTACTCCGCCACCTCCCAAAGCCGGGATCCGCTGTTGCAGATCGGTCATGATCTGATTGATGCGCTGTTCCTGATTCTGCAGCTGATAGGCCTGTTGCTCCAGGCTGCCCTTGAGCTGGCGCAAATCCTCCTGGATCTGCTGCTGGGTCGACACGACATCCAGCGTGCGCCCCCCTTCCTGGCTCTGCTCCAGCTTCTCGAGGCGGCTTTCGATCTGATTGATGCGGAATGCAATGGGATCATCCTGTGACTGGGGTGGCATGGGGGCGCAACCCGCCAGCACCCCCCCAGCCAGGATCACCGCTCCCCACGTCCCTGCCTTCACCATTCTGGAATTCCTCACATTCTGTCGTGTTGCCATCCTGACCCGGCGCCCAAGAGGCAACCCGGTCGACTCCAACCGTTCAGGGCGCGTAACGCACCTCGACCCGGCGATTCTTCGGCCAGGCGGCCTCACCACTGCCATAGACCGCCGGCTTTTCCTCACCGAAGCTGACAGAAGACAGCTGGGAAGCCGAAACGCCCTGGTTGATGAGCAGAGTCATCACCGCATCGCTGCGCCGCTGCCCCAGTGCGATGTTGTACTCGCGCGACCCCCGCTCGTCGGTATGCCCTTCCAGATTGGCCCGCACATTGGGGTTTTTCTTCAGGTATTCGCCATGGGCACGGACAACATCAAAGTACTGGGGGGGCACCACGCTGCTGTCATATTCGAAATAGATCACCTGGGACTGCAGGGCGCCGGCGCGTGGATCCGTAGGGGAGCCATAACCACTGTTGCCCGCCGTCACGCCTTCGACCGCACCCCACTCATCGCCTCTCAAGCCACCGCCATCCGCCAAGGGACTGGTTTCGGC
>JBAUIG010000008.1:0-4020 GCA_049682735.1 Candidatus Macondimonas sp.
CCGCAAACGGCTGCAGGTCCCGCGCCTCGATCTCAGCCAGGGGACGTTCATCGCGCGGCAATTCGATGTGTGAATCCCCCCGCACCGAGCCATGTCCCGGGAAATGCTTGCCCGTGGCCCCCATGCCAGCATCCCGCATGCCCGCAAGGTAGGCTCGCCCCAATTGCGTCACGCCAGCCGGATCGGCGTGAAAGGCGCGCGCGCCAATGATCTCGGTATTACCCGCCAGGTCCAGCACCGGGGCAAAACTGGCATCCACATCCAGCGCCCTCAATTCGGCCGCCATCAACCAGCCCAGCTCGCGCGCCGCCGTTAGCGCTCCCGGGGGATCACGATCAAAAAGCGCTCCAAGCCAGCCCAAGGGTGGCAAGCGTGTGAAACTCTCGCGTAGGCGTTGGACCCGGCCTCCTTCCTGATCCACGGTCACCAGCAAGGGAGTGCGTCTCGCCCGCAGCGCGCCGATCAGGGCGCGCAACTGGGCCGGCGTCTCGTAGTTGCGCTCGAACAAGATCACCCCGCCAATCAAGGGGTGGGCCAGCAGCTCGATTTCCTCGGGCGTGAGCGCGGGGCCCTCCAGGCCAACCACTAGGGGTCCGGGTCGCTGGGCCGTCATCGAACCTCCTCCTCCGTGATCCATACCGGCATGCCGGGCTGGCAATGATCGAACAATTCGATGACATCCACGTTATGCATGCGCACGCAGCCCTTGGAGCCAGGAATGCCGAGCGGCGTCTCATCCGGCGTGCCGTGGATGTAGATGTAGCGGCGCTGAGTATCCACCGGTCCAAGCCGGTTAAGGCCGACTTCGTTTCCGCACAGCCACAGGATGCGGGTCAGGATCCAGTCCCGCTCGGGATGACAGGCGCCCAGCGCCGGGGTATAGCGCTCGCCGGTCCAGCGCCGCCCGATGAACACCGCGCCAACGGGGGCATTCCGCCCGATCAGCGCGCGGATGCGATGCCAGCCCCGTGGCGTCTGGTAGCTGCCCATGACTTCCCCTGCGCCACGCCCAGCGGTGGACACGGACCAGCGCCGCAGACAACGTTCCCCCGCCATCAGGGAGAGCGTCTGATCGGCCAGGGTGATATGGATCCAGGAGGGCGGGAAAGACGTCATGCCCGCTCCGCCTCGGTCCATTCCCGATAGGGATGGTGGACCAGGGCGATGTTCAGGAAACGCGGTTCGGCGCTGACCTCACGGCCCACCCAGGGCGGCCGCGCGAAGACGGCGGCTGGATCGTCCAGCTCGATCTCCGCGACCACCAGCCCGGCGTTGGCGCCGAGAAATTCATCCACCTCCCACAGCCACCCGCCATAAGGCACATGATGGCGGCGCTTTTCCACCACCGGCCCCACGGCAAGGTGCTCCAGCATTTCCCGGGCATCGGCCAGCGGAATGGGGTATTCGAATTCGTGGCGCACGATGTCCCGCGTGGCGCCCTTGATGTTGAGCCAGGCGCTGTCCCCGGCGATGCGCACCCGGGTTATGCCGCCGCCCTCCAGATTGAGGTAGCCCTGCACCAGCGCCTGGCTGTCACGCACCGCGGCGCGCCAGTCCGCGCTGATCACCTGAAACTTGCGTTCGATCTCAAGCGCCATGACGTCCCCGTTCGAACAGTGCGACCGATTCCACATGGCCGGTGTGGGGAAACATGTCCATCACCCCCGCCGCCGTCAGTTCCAGGCCATGCATATGCACCAGATCCGCCGCATCGCGCGCGAGGGTGGCCGGATGACAGGACACATAGACCACCCGCCGCGCACCGGTGGCCGCCACGGCGCCCAGCACCTCCCGCGCGCCCGAACGGGGCGGATCGAGCAGGACGCCGTCGAAGCCTTCCCGGCCCCAGGGCGGCGGATCGAGGGCGGCAGGGTCGTAGAGATTGGCCGTCAGGAAACGGGCCTGGGGCAACGCGAGGCGCTCGGCGTTGGCCCGCGCCCGCGCCACCAGATCGGCGTCACCCTCCACGCCTACCACCTCCCGCGCGCGCCGCGCCATGGGCAGGGTGAAATTGCCCAGTCCGCAGAACAGATCCAGCAAACGGTCCGCCGGATCCGGATCCAGTAAGGCCATCACCTGAGCCACCATCAGCCGGTTCATCGCCTCGTTCACCTGGGTGAAATCATGCGGCCGAAAGCCCATCTCGATGCCATCCTCCGGCAGCCGGTAGGCCAGGGTCTGATCCGGAGCCCAGGCGCCGTGGATGGGCGCCGCGCTGTCCGGCCCCTTGGCTTGCAACCAGAACTGGATGCGGTGCGCCACGCCGAAGCTACGCAAACGCTCCAGGTCAACGGCCGTGGGCTCGGCCATCACCCGCAACACCAGCACGGTGAGCGCGTCGGTGACAGCCACCTCGATCTGGGGCAGGCTGTCGACGATGCTGAGACCGGCGATCAGCTCGGCCAGCAGGCCCAGGCGTGCACCCACCCGTTCGTCCAGCACCTCGCAGCGCTCCGTCTCGGCAATGAATGCCGAGCGTCGCTCACGGAAACCCACCAGTACCCGCTCCTTGGCGCGCACCCGGCGCACCGCGAGCCGGGCCTTGCGACGATAGCCCCACACCGGCCCGGTCAAGGGCGGCAACACCCGCTCGGGCTGCACCCGCCCGATGTGCTTGAGGTTGTCCAGCAGCACCTGCTGCTTGGCGAGGATCTGGGCCTGCGGGTCCATGTGCTGCAGGCTGCAGCCGCCACAACGTGCATAGGCCGCGCAGCGGGGGATGACCCGGTCCGGGCTCGCGCTCAGGATCTCGCTGACCTCGCCCTCGTCATAGCCCCGGGTGCGGCGGTTGGCCAGCACACGGACCGTTTCGCCGCGCAACGCGCCGTGGATGAAGATCCGCTTGCCATCCAGTTGGCCAATGCCGCGACCATCATGGGCCATGGCAGTGACCTCCACCGGGCCGCATGCCACCGGGGCCATGCGCACGACCGCTCGACGCCCGCCCACGCGCGCTGCCCTCAGCCAGCCCAGGCGGCGGCGAAGGCCTGCAGATGGGGACGGCTGTCCTCCACCAGCAGACTGCGGACCCGCGCCTGCTCGGCCGCATAGGTTTCTGCATCCAGTTGGCCGCGCATCAGCTGAAAGCGGAGGTAGACCAGATAGGTATTCAGCACATCGGTCTCGCAATAGTCGCGGATGCGTTCCAGTTCACCGGCTAGATATGCGTCCCAAACGAGGCTCCCCGCCATACCCATCTTGCCCGGCTGGCCCAGCAGCAGGGCGATGTCCTGCAAGGGCGCGACCGCGCGTCCCTGGAAACCAGACAACACATCCATCAGGTCGGTATGGCGCCAGTGAAAGCGTGACAGGTAGTTGTTCCAGCGAAACCCGCTGTCCTGTTCGCCGACATCCCAGTAACGCGGGGCGACAATCCCATGCAACAGCGCGCGATAGTGCAGTACCGGCAGGTCGAAGCCGCCGCCATTCCAGCTCACCAGGGTGGGCGAGAAGCGCTCCAGCCCTTCGAAAAAGCGCTGGATCAACTCGGACTCGGAGGACTCCGGATCGCCCAGCGACCAGACCTTGAGCTGATCACCGCGCCGCAGACAGACGGAAATGGCGACGATGCGGTGCAGGTGGTGGGGCAGAAACTCATCGCCGCCGGTCTTCTGGCGACGTTGGTGGAACATGATGCGGGCCACGTCCTCATCGGATAGCCCCTCGGTGTCATACAGCCGACGCCCGCCCGCAGTGTCGGGCACGGTTTCGATGTCAAAAACAAGCAGGTTCACGAATCGTCCTTGTGGATCGCTCAGGCGGGAAACACACCGGTGGAGAGATAGCGGTCACCGCGATCACAGACGATGCCGACGATGGTGGCACCCCGGACTTCCTGAGCCACGGTCAGCATGGCGGCCACGCAGCCCCCGGAGGAAATGCCGGCGAAGATGCCTTCCTGGGCCGCCAGCGCCCGCGTGGTCATCTCGGCCTTGTGCTGGTCCACGTCGATGATGCGATCCACATCCGCAGGATCGAAGATGCGCGGCAGGTATTCGGTCGGCCAGCGGCGAATCCCCG
>JBAUIG010000009.1:0-3619 GCA_049682735.1 Candidatus Macondimonas sp.
TTGGCGGTGGGGATTGCATACCCGCTGCTGGACTGGGCCGGCCTGGAGGCGCGAGGCGACAACACCCCCTTCGCGCTGACGACGCTGGCCCTGCTCTATGGCGGCCTGCCGGTGCTGATCAAGCTCGCTGCCGTGGGCCTGATGTGGCGTTTCCCCCTGACCGAAACCGACCAGCGCGCCTTGCGCCAACAGATTGCCCTGCCCACATGAACCTGTTTTACGAGGACGATGCATCATGAACCGATCCAAGCTGACCCGCGGCCTGCTCCTGATGAGCCTGATGGCGCTCACCGCCTGCACCGGCGTGAATCCAAAGATCTATGAAGGCAGCCAGCCGCCGCTGGTGCTGGAGCAATATTTCCTCGGCCAGACCCGGGCCTGGGGCATGTTCCAGGACCGCTCAGGGGAGCTCAAGCGCAGTTTTGAAGTGGACATCAACGGGCGCATGGTCAACGGCGAGTTGGTCATGACCGAGGATTTTGTCTACAACGACGGCGAGAAATCCCAACGCATCTGGCGCATCAAGCGACTGGATGCCAATCACTACGAGGGCCGCGCCGACGATGTGATCGGTGTCGCCAAGGGGGTGGTGCATGGGCGGGCGCTGAACTGGACCTACACCCTGGCGCTCCCGGTCGGCGAACAAACCTATCACGTCCAGTTCGACGACTGGATGTATCTGCAGCCCGACGGCGTGCTGCTCAACCGCGCGCGCATGAGCAAGTTCGGTATCGAACTGGGTCAGGTCACCCTCTCATTCCAGAAGCAGCCGTGAACGCCGCCTGCTCAGCCGCCCGTGGCAGGCATCAGCCGGGCCAGCAGTTCGGTCAATTGCCGCACATGGATCGGCACTTGGCCCGGTCCCGGCCAGCGGTGGCCGGGGCGATTGAACCACAACGCCCGCAAGCCGGCCGCGCGCGCGCCCACCACGTCGCACTCGGGATCATCACCGATGTGCAGGGTTTCCTCCGGTGCCACGTCCAGCGCCGCGCAGGCGTGGTGGAAGATGGCGGGATTGGGCTTGGCCATGCCCGCGCTCTCGGCGCTGACATGAACACGGAACAGCTCGGCCAGGCCGGTCATCGCCACATCCACATTGCCGTTGGTGATGCTGGCCAGGGCGAAGCGCTCGCCCAAGGCCCGCAGCACCGGCGCCGCATCGGGAAAGGGCGTCACCGCATTGCGCGCCTGGATGAACTCGGCAAAGGCCAGTTCGGCCGCGCGCACGGGCACCCCCGCATCCTGCGCCGCCTCCACCAGCACGGTCATGCGCAGGGCGGTGACGTGGTGGGCCAGTTCCGGCCGCCGCGCCGCCAGGACATTCATGCGCCGGCGCACCTCACCGGCCGGCAGGCGTTGCGCCATGGCAGGGAAATGCCGCCGCAGAAACAGCTCCAAGCGCGCTTCGGCCGCCCGGATCACCGGACCGATTTCCCACAGGGTATCGTCCAGGTCGAAGGTGATCGCCCGGATGGGGGGAAGCGCCCGGCTCATCGCCCGGCTCCGCGCAGCGGGTGCCAGGCTTGGGCGCAAACCAACGGCCGTGGCATGGCCGTCTGAAAATGGACCTCGGTCACCAGCGGCGCTTTCGACATCGGCAAAATTCCCAGTGGGTGGTTGCTGGATTACTCGCTTAAAATAACCGGATTGACAAGGTCAGCCATGTACAGCAGCAAAATTGGCGCAGGAGAGCCTGATCCATTGATCCAGGAAAGCGCCCCAACACGCGATCAGGAGCTCTTCCCGATCCGCACCGTCTCCAGCCTCACCGGCGTCAACTCGGTGACCTTGCGCGCCTGGGAGCGCCGTTATGGCCTGATCCGCCCGCAACGCACGCCCAAGGGCCATCGTCTCTACAGTCGCGCCGACATCCAGCGCATCGAACAGGTGCTGGGCCTCCTGGACCGCGGGATCTCCATCGGCCAGGCGCGCGCTGCGCTCGAATCCCAGCAGCGCGCCGATGAAGCGCCCACGCCCGCCGTCCCGCGCCGGGATCGCGGCCCCTGGGGCGGCTACATCGAACGCATGATCGAGGCCATCGGTGCCTTCGACGAAAAAACCCTCAACACCGTCTACAACGAAGCCCTGTCACTCTATCCCGTGGAGCTGGTGACCAGCCAGTTGATCGTGCCGCTGCTGGAGGAACTCGGCCGGCGCTGGCAGAGCCGCGAGGGCAGTGTGGCTGAAGAGCACTTCTTCAGTGTGTTCCTGCGCAACAAGCTCGGCGCCCGCTTCCACCACATGGCGCTCGACACCCATGGCCCCAAACTGTTGTGCGCCTGCATGCCGACCGAAAACCACGAGCTGGCGCTCTTGTTGTTCTGTCTCGCCGCGCTCACCCGCAATTACCGCATCGTCCTGCTGGGCGCCAACATGCCCTTCGCCGACCTGCCGCTGGCGGCCCGCCGTTCCGACAGTGACGCCATCGTGCTGGCCGGATCGGTAGGCGCCTACTGGCCGGCGCTGGAGGATGAACTGGGCGCCCTGGTGCGGCGTGTGCGCGTTCCTGTCCTCGTCGGCGGTCACCTCGCCACCCTGCACCGCGACGCCATCACCCGCGCCGGGGCGATCCCCCTGGGCAGCGATATCCCGCAAGCCCTGCGCCGCATCGGCGAAATCCTCAGCCCGCCGGATTAACGCATCGAATGTGCCGGGAAATCGGGCGGCCGATCAGGCGCCCGAACCCTGCCAAAGCTGAGCGTGTCGTGCCGCCTGATGCGTGAGCGGACCTTATGGCGACGCGCCGACCGAACTGCGCCGCAACTGTGAAGTCGTTACCCATTTGAGCCGACGGAACCTCACCGGAAAAAAATCACTCAAATGGATATTGACCATTCGTTTAATTGAGCCACACTGGAATTTCAGATCAACAAGAAGCCACCGCGTCCTCGATCAGGATCAACGGATGGCTTGCCCGGGCTGAGGGGCCCGTTTGCATAACTTTAAAACCATGGAGGAGACACCATGATTCGCGCACTCTGGAAATACAATCGATTCTTCATTGGCACCTGGGTGGTCCTGGCAGGTATTCCCATCGCCTTGATGGGGGGCAGTTGGCCCCTCGTTTACGTCGTCACCCTCGGTGTGGTGGCGCTCGCCGCCGAGCTGTACTCCGGTCGCTACGAGGAAGAGCCGACCTACGAGCAGGCCTGGATCTTCTATCCGATGCAGTACGTCAGCCAGTTCGCCAGCATCGCCATGATCACGCTGGTGGCCTGGTACATGGGGCTACCGAACGATTTGTTCGGTATCGGCGCCGCCGTCACCAGCCTGACGGGCATCGACATCCTGGCACGCCATGCGGAACTGAGCACCGGTTGGACGACCTTCAGCATCATCGCACTGGGTGGTCTGGCCGGTGCCCTGGCCTCCATCGCCGTTGGCCATGAACTGACCCATCGCACGGAAAATCCCGTGGCCGTCTTCATCGGACGCTTGGGCCAGGCCTTCAGCCTGTTCACCCATTTCTCGATCCGCCACCCCTACGGCCATCACAACCTGGTCTGCACCCCCGCCGATCCGGCGACGGCACGGCGCGGCGAGAACTTCTACCACTTCACCGTGCGCTCCATCATCGGCCAGAAGAAAATGACCTGGGATCTGGAAGCCGAACGGCTGC
>JBAUIG010000010.1:0-12236 GCA_049682735.1 Candidatus Macondimonas sp.
CTGATGGACTGCCTGAACCGGCTGAGCAGATGATGGGGAACACATTGCAGGAACCGTATAATGCTGCCCGCGGCCGATGGCGCGGGGCATGCCGTTTGGCCTGACGACTGTCGCGGGACCGATCCGCGCCGCGTTCCTTGTGTTCCCATCCCACGCCGGGGTTTGCATGATCACCGCCGATTTTTCCCAGCAGGCCGCATCAGGCTATGACCGCGTACCGCTCGTGCGCCGTGTCCTCGCCGACCTTGACACCCCCCTGTCGATCTACCTCAAGCTGGCCCGCGGCCCGTACAGCTACCTGCTGGAATCGGTGCAGGGCGGCGAGCGCTGGGGGCGTTATTCCTTCATTGGCCTGCCTGCCCGAAGTGTGATACGGGTGCGCGGCAATCACCTGCAACGGGAAACCGATGGCCAGGTGGTGGAGTCCCATCCCGACTGCACTGATCCCCTGGCGTGGATCGAGGATTTCCAGCGCCGTTTCCGGGTGGCGCCGTTGCCCGGCATGCCCCGGTTCACCGGCGGCCTGGTGGGCTACTTCGGCTATGAATCGGTGCGCTACATCGAGCCGCGGCTGGGGCAGCGTCTTGCGAAACCCGATCCGCTTGGCACGCCGGATATCCTGCTGATGGTGTCCGAGGAGGTGCTGGCCTTCGATAACCTGAGCGGCGAGCTGACGGTGATCGTGCTTGCCGATCCCAACGACACACAGGATCTGGCCCGTGGCGAGGCCCGGCTGGACGAACTGGTCGCCAGACTGGCCGCTCCCTTGCCGCCAAGCCGCCAGCTCACGCCCCTTGCCACCACGGCCAGCGGTCACGACGTCTTCAGGGCCAGCTTCAGCCGCGAGGGCTACGAAGCGGCGGTGCGGCGCATCCAGTCCTACATCCTCGAAGGCGATGTGATGCAGGTGGTGCCCTCGCAGCGTATGTCGGTGGCCTATCACGAGGATGCCCTGGATCTGTATCGCGCACTGCGTTGCCTGAATCCCTCGCCGTATCTGTTCCATCTGGATTTGGGCGATTTCCAGGTGGTGGGCGCTTCCCCCGAGGTGCTGGCGCGCTTGGAGGACGGTATTCTCACCGTGCGCCCCATCGCGGGGACCCGGCCGCGTGGGCGGGATCTGGCCGAGGATCTGGCGCTGGAAGCTGAATTGCTGGCCGATCCCAAGGAGCGTGCCGAGCACCTGATGCTGATCGATCTGGGGCGCAACGATGTGGGCCGGGTATGCGAGGTCGGCAGTGTGGTGCTAACCGAGCAGATGGTGATCGAGCGCTATTCGCAGGTCATGCACATCGTCTCCAATGTGCAAGGCCGGTTGTCGCCGGGCTTGGGGCCCCTGGATGCCCTGCGCGCCACGTTTCCCGCCGGCACCCTGAGCGGCGCCCCCAAGGTGCGGGCAATGGAAATCATCGACGAACTGGAGCCGGTCAAGCGCGGCATCTATGGCGGCGCGGTGGGCTACATCGGCTGGAACGGCAACATGGACACCGCCATCGCCATCCGCACCGCCGTCATCAAGAACGGCCAGCTCCACCTGCAGGCGGGCGGCGGCATCGTCGCCGATTCAGATCCAGCTGCCGAATGGGAGGAAACCCTCAACAAGCGCCGCGCCCTGTTCCGGGCAGTGGCCATGGTGCACGGCGCGGGCGATGAAGTTGGCACCCTCCCTTCAGCAGGGCAGCCCAGTGTCGGTCCTGGCGCCTCGTGACCTATCCTGGCCGATCATGAAGCTGCCTGCTATGCTCGCGCCATGTCGGTGAGCAGACCCTGGATCGTGTTTTTATCCGTACTGTCGCTGTTGTTTGTCAGCAGCATCGGGACGCACCTGCATATTTGTTTCGATGGCCAGGAGCCTCCGCTATCCGTGCATGTGCTGGATGGCGATCATGCCGATCTTCACGGCAATGATGCAGCCCATGATGATCTGGATATCGATCCACTTGGCAAAGCGCCGCCCAAGCCGTTTCATTCCGACCTTCCCGTGCTGGCTTTGGCGATGATGTTCTGGGTCATGCTGTGGCGTTTTGCCGCAGCGGTTCCGGTGCCGCTGTGCTTTCTGAGTTTTCCTCCTTTACCCCCACGGTATTGGCGACCGCCGCTGCGCGCTCCGCCCCTTTGAATCCCTGCCATTCCTGACCTGGGTTGCGCCAGAGGCGGCATCATGCCGCGATTTTGGCGCGACATTGATGTTCATTTTCCTGGGAGCGGATTCATGTCGACTCATTTGGCGCGCGCATTCGGTGTGGCGTGCTGGTTCATGGCGCTGACGCTCTACGCCGCGATGCCTGAAGACCCGGATTTGCCGCCGCTCACCTTGCCCCAGGCAGTTGCCAAGGCCCTGGCGCGCAATCCGGATCTCAAAGGCTTTGCGTTTCGCCTGCAGGCACAGGACGGGCAGGCGCTAACAGCCGCCTTGTCGCCACCCTTCAGCTTGCGCGCGGCGGTGGAAAACGTCGCCGGGACCGGCGCGGCGCGCGGCGTGGATGGAGCGGAAGCGAGCTTTGCACTGTCCCGGGCCATCGAATTGGGCGGCAAGCGGCAGCGGCGACTGGAGGCCAGTGGCGCGGCGCGGGGCGTAATCGAAATCGAACGCGAGACGGCGCAACTCGATGTCCTGGCTGAAGTCGCCCGGCGACTGATCCATGTCGCAGCCGATCAGCAACAGCAAGTGCTGATGCGCCGCACCACCGAGCTGTCACAGGCGACATTGGAAGCATCGGAGCAACGTTTCGCCGCCGCCCGGGTTCCGGAGGTTGAGGTGAACCGCGCCCGGATCAGTCTGGCGCGTGCCCGGCTGGACGAGGAGCACGCCGAGCACGAGCTGCGCGCCTCGCGTCGCCAGCTTGCGGCGATGTGGGGCGATACCGAGCCCGATTTTGGTCGCGTCGAGGCTGATCTCTATCGCCTGCCCGACATCGGGCGCTTCGACGACTTGCTCGCCCGCCTGGAGCGCAATCCGGATACGCTGCGGTATGCCTCGCAAGCGCGACTGCGGGATGCCGAAATCCGCCTGGCCCAAACCCGTTCGCGGGCGGACCTGACCGTCAGTGCCGGCGTGAAACGCTTGCAGGAAACGCAGGATCAGGCGTTCGTGATGAGCGTGGAGATACCGCTGTTGGGGCGGTCGCGCGCGCAGGGCGAGATTGTCCAGGCCGAGGCGCTGCGTGGGCAGACCGACGTTATGGCGCATGCCCATCGGGTCAAGGTGCAGGCGCAGTTGTTTGCGTTACATCAGGAACTGCAGCACGCCATTGCCGAGGCGCAGATGCTGCGTTTGGAGGTGTTGCCGGAAATGGAAACCGCGCTGCAGGCGACCGAATATGCCTATCAGCGCGGGCGTTACAGCTATCTGGAATGGGTGGATGCACAGCGCGAGTACATCAGCCTCAGCCGCGCGCTCATCAGGGCTTCCGCCAGCGCCCATCTCTACCAGGTCGAAATCGAGCGTCTGACGGCTGAACCGCTCGCCCTGGCGCAGTGAGGAACATCATGAGCCTATTGTTTAAAAAATCCCTTGCGGCTGTACTGCCCGCACTGCTGAGCCTTGTGTTGCTTCTGGCGGGCTGCGGAGACCAGCACTCGCCGGATGAAGCGCCAAAATCCCAGGAAGAACCGCTCGGAGACAGCGTGGTCAAGGGGCCGCATGGCGGACGGCTGCTCGAGGGCGCGGCATTCTCCGTCG
The DNA here is from genome assembly GCA_049682735.1 of Candidatus Macondimonas sp. Taxonomy (GTDB): domain Bacteria; phylum Pseudomonadota; class Gammaproteobacteria; order UBA5335; family UBA5335; genus Macondimonas. The sequence goes on from JBAUIG010000010.1 coordinate 3,683, forward strand.
AATTGGCGATTTTTGAATCCGGCGTTCCCCCGGAATACCGGGCCTGGGTGACCGCAGATGGGGTGGCTGTTGATCCGGCGCAGGTTGAGCTGGCGGTCGAACTGCGTCGCTTGGGCGGCTCTGTGGATCATATTGGCTTTGCGCCACAGGGCGATTTCCTGCGAGGGGACCAAATTGTCGCGGAACCGCATTCCTTCGACGTGACCGTCACGGCGACTTACGCGGAACAGACGCAGACATGGGCCTATGCCTCCCATGAGGGCCGCACCACCATCGATCCCGCCATGGCCCAGGAAGCCGGCATCGCAACCGCAACGGCAGGCCCCGGCGTCATCACCGAATGGACCCGCGTGTACGGGGTGATCGTTCCCGATCCCAGCCGCATCCGAACCGTCAAGGCGCGCTTTCCTGGCGTAGTGCGCAGCCTGGCCCGGCAGGTGGGCGATCCCATTCGTGCGGGTGATGTCCTGGCCACGGTGGAGTCCAACGACAGCCTGCAAACCTATGCGATAACAGCGCCTATCACCGGCGTGGTCACGCAGCGTCACGTTGGTGCAGGAGAACAGACCAACGGCGAGGCGCTGTTTGAGATTGCCGATTTCTCCCGGGTCTGGGCGGAGTTCAGTGTCTTCCCGAGGGACCGCCAACGACTTCGGGAAGGCCAGCCTGTGACGGTAATGTCCGAGGGCGGGACCGCGGCACAAGCCACGATCAGCTATTTTTCGCCGCTGGCCAATCGCGCCGCGCAGAGCGTAACGGCCCGGGTTGTCCTGGATAACAGCGATGGGGCATGGACACCTGGCCAGTTCGTCGAAGGACGGGTGACCATCGCCGAAACGCCGGTGGCGCTGGCAGTGCCGCAATCCGCACTGCAGCAATTCCGGGACTTCACCGTCGTCTTCGCCCAGGTGGGCGATACCTATGAAGTCCGCATGCTGGAGCTGGGGCGCCGCGACGCCGAGTGGGTCGAGGTGCTGGGGGGGCTCGCCCCCGGGACCCGCTATGTGACCCACAACAGCTATCTCATCAAGGCCGACATCGAAAAGTCCGGCGCCAGTCACGATCACTGAGGAATCGCCATGCTGGGTCATGTGATCGAAATGGCGGTGCGGGGCCGCTGGCTGGTGCTGGTACTGGTTGCCGCCATGGGCGCCCTGGGCATCCATAGCGCCTTGCGCCTGCCCATCGACGCGGTGCCGGACATCACCAATGTCCAGGTGCAGATCAATACCGACGCGCCCGGGTATTCACCCCTGGAAACCGAGCAGCGCATCACCTATCTGATCGAAAACGGGATGGCGGGCTTGCCCCATCTGTCCTATACGCGCTCGATCTCGCGCTATGGCCTGTCCCAGGTGACCGTGGTGTTCGAGGACGGCACGGATATCTATTTCGCGCGCCAGCGTGTCGCGGAACGCTTGCAGGAGACCCGCAACCAGTTGCCGCCGGATATCGAGCCATCATTGGGTCCGATTGCGACCGGTCTGGGCGAGGTGCTCATGTTCGTGCTCAGTCGCAAGCCCGACGCGCGCATCGAGAGTGGCATCAATCAAGGGGAGCCCTACGACGAGACGGACCTGCGGACGGTGATGAACTGGATTGTGCGACCTCAGCTCGCGCGGGTGCCTGGTGTCACCGAGGTCAATCTGATCGGTGGCCACGAGCGTCAGCTTGTGGTCTCGCCGCAACCCGCCTCGCTGCTGGCCTTCGGGCTCACACTATCGGATCTGACATCGGCGCTGATCCGCAACAATGCCAACGTGGGGGCGGGTTACATCGAGCGTTTCGGCAGCCAGTACCTGGTGCGGGTGCCGGGGCAGGTCAGCGGGCTGGATGATCTGCGCCGCATCCCCATTGCCAGCCGCGACGGCGTGCCCGTGACGGTGGACGATGTGGCGGAAGTCGCCTGGGGCGAAGACCTGCGCACCGGCGCAGCCACCATGAACGGCGATGAAGTGGTGCTGGGGACCGTGCTCATGCTGGTGGGCGAGAACAGCCGTGCAGTCGCCAAGGCCGCGGCCACAAAGCTGGCCGAAATCAACCGTTCCCTGCCCACTGGGTTGACCCTGGAGGCGGTGTACGACCGCACCCACCTGGTGGACAAGACCCTTGAAACGGTGCGCACCAATTTGTTCGAGGGCGCGGCGCTGGTCATTGCAGTGCTGTTCGTTCTGCTGGGCAACCTGCGGGCCGCACTGATCACAGCCATGGTCATTCCGCTGGCGATGTTGTTCACCATCACGGGGATGGTTGGCAACCGCGTCAGCGGCAATCTGATGAGCCTGGGCGCCCTGGACTTTGGCCTGATCGTCGATGGCGCCGTCATCATCGTCGAGAACTGCCTGCGCCGACTGGCGGGCGAACAAGGCATTCGCGGCGGCCCGTTGCCGTTGCGCGAGCGGCTGGAGGTGGTGCGTGATGCGACGACCGAGGTCGTCCGGCCCAGCCTGTTCGGCATGATCATCATCCTGATCGTCTACCTGCCGATTTTTGCGCTGTCAGGGGTCGAGGGAAAGATGTTCCACCCCATGGCCTTCACGGTGGCGCTGGCCTTGACCGGCGCCCTGATTCTCAGCGTCACCTTCGTGCCCGCTGCCGTGGCGATTCTGGTGCGTGGACGGGTGGCGGCGCACGAAAATGCCGTGATGCGTGGCTTGCGGCGCGGGTACGAACCGGTCCTGCGCGCCGCCCTGCGCTGGCCCGGCATCATGGTGCTGGGCGCGGTCGTGCTGGTCGCCGTGAGTGCAATGCTGGCAACGCGCATGGGCAGTGAGTTCATTCCCAGTCTCGACGAGGGTGACATTGCACTGCATGCGCTGCGCATCCCCGGCACGGGCCTGACGCAGGCCGTGCACATGCAGTCCCAGCTCGAATCGGTATTGCGCGAGTTTCCTGAAGTCGAGCGGGTCTTCGCCAAGCTGGGCACGGCGGATGTCGCCACGGACCCCATGCCACCCAGCGTCGCCGACACGTTCGTGATCCTGAAAGACCGCTCGGCATGGCCCGATCCGCGCAAGTCCAAGGCGGACCTGGTGAACGAATTGGAGAAGGCCGCCCAGCGTGTGCCAGGCAACAATTATGAGTTCACCCAGCCGATCCAGATGCGCTTCAACGAACTGATCTCGGGTGTGCGATCCGATGTGGCGGTGAAGGTCTATGGAGACGATCTGGCGACCCTGCTGGCGGTCGGCGAGCAGATTGAAACCACGCTGAAAGCCATTCCAGGCGCCGCGGATGTCAAGATGGAACAAGCCACCGGGCTGCCGGTGCTGACGGTGCATCCACGGCGCGATCGCCTCGCACGCCATGGACTGGATGTCGCCGCAGTGCAGGACGTGGTGGCGGTGGCCATCGGCGGCAAGGCGGTTGGCCAGGTCTTCGAGGGCGATCGTCGGTTCGATCTGGTGGTGCGCCTGCCCGAAGGGCTGCGCAACGATCCGGGAAATCTCGCTGGACTGCCCGTGCCACTGCCGGATGGCGGTTTCGTGCCGCTGGGCGAGGTCGCCGATATCGACATCGCCCCTGGACCCAACCAGATCAATCGTGAGAATGGCAAGCGCCGCATCGTGGTGACCGCCAATGTGCGTGGGCGTGATCTCGGTGGCTTCGTCAACGAACTGCAAGGCCGGGTTGAAACGCAGGTGGCGGTGCCGGCTGGCTATTGGCTCGATTATGGGGGCACCTTCGAGCAACTGATTTCAGCCAGTCAGCGTCTCCAGCTGGTCGTGCCCCTGGCACTGCTGTTGATCTTTGGCCTGCTCTATCTCGCCTTCCGTTCGGTGACCGATGCCTTGCTGGTGTTCAGCGGCGTTCCGTTGGCCTTGAGTGGTGGCGTGCTTGCGCTGTGGATGCGCGCGATTCCCCTGTCGATCACCGCGGGGGTTGGGTTCATAGCCCTGTCCGGCGTGGCGGTGCTCAATGGTTTGGTGATGGTGTCATTCATTCGCAGTCTGCGCGAACAGGGACATGGGCTGGATGAGGCGATCTTCGAAGGGGCGTTGACGCGTCTGCGACCGGTCCTCATGACCGCACTGGTCGCCTCGCTGGGTTTCGTGCCGATGGCGTTCAATACCGGCATTGGCAGCGAGGTGCAGCGGCCACTGGCCACGGTCGTGATCGGCGGGATCTTTACCTCCACCGTGCTTACCCTGTTGGTGCTGCCCGTCCTCTATCAGTTTTTCCATCGCTCGCGGGGTGGCCATGCCGGTCCTTGAATATGATCACGAACTATGGCCCCGATTGGTGCGCCGTTGGCTGGCGACAGCACCAAGCTCGCTTCAAACGTGTATCACAGGAAAGATAAGGAGCGCCATGCGTACAGTTCTTGTTTTGTTTCTGCTGTCGCTCAGCCTTCCCGTGCAGGCCTTGAACTGGACATCCAGCGCAGACGTCACCCGACTGTTTATTGAAGCGGGGGTTGATGGAACCTTCGTGCTGTACGACGTCGAGGCCGAGCAATTCATCGGCCATGATCGGTTGCGCGCCCAGACCCGCTTTGTCCCCGGTTCAACCTTCAAGATTCCCAATGCGCTTATCGGATTGGCAGTGGGTTCAGTCAAGGACGCCGATGAGGTGTTGCCGTACGGCGGCGCGCCGCAGCCATTCAAGCAGTGGCAGCATGACATGGGTCTGCGGGAGGCAATCGCTCTCTCCAATGTCCCCATCTTTCAGGAGCTCGCGCGCCGCACCGGCTTGCGGGCCATGGCCGACAATGTGGCGCAGATAGGCTATGGCAACACGAATATCGGCACCAATGTGGATCGTTTCTGGCTGGATGGTCCCTTGCAGATCAGTGCGATTGAGCAGACTCGCTTTCTCGCACGACTGGCCCAAGGGGCCTTGCCCTATCCCGAATCGATACAACGGACAGTACGCGACATTGTGCTTTTGGAAAGTACGGGGCGTTATCGTCTGCATGGCAAAACGGGATGGGTCAATGCGCCGGGACCGGGAGTCGGCTGGTGGGTGGGCTGGGTGGAGCATGAACGAGGGCTCTACGCCTTTGCCCTCAATGTCGACATCCGCTCACAGGCGGATGCCGACAAACGCATTCCGCTGGCGAAGGACTGCCTGAAAGCGCTGGGCGTGTTGTGACGCCGCCATACGGACTTTTCCGAATAAAATCGAGCGTCCTGATCCGGGCGCTGGCTGAACTTCCGGCACATTGACGGGTGAATGCAGTGCGGGCATCGCCAGATGCCCCCGGCTATGCCCCACTCACCAACTCAAGGCCCCGCCGGTCTGGTATTCGATGACGCGGGTTTCAAAGAAATTCCTCTCCTTTTTCAGGTCCAGCATTTCGCTCATCCAGGGGAAGGGATTGGCAGCGCCGGGAAACAGCTCGGTAAGACCAATCTGCTGGCAACGGCGGTTGGCGATGAAGTGCAGGTATTCGACGAACATGCCGGCATTGAGGCCCAGCACGCCACGCGGCAGGGTGTCGTGGGCGTAGCGGATCTCCAGCTCGGTGGCATCACGGATCAGATCACGCATTTCCTGCCGGAATTGCGCAGTCCAGAGCCCTGGATTTTCCAGTTTGATCTGGTTGATGACATCGATGCCGAAGTTCATGTGCATCGACTCATCGCGCAGGATGTACTGGATCTGCTCGGCGGTGCCGGTCATCTTGTTGCGCCGACCGAAAGACAGCAGTTGCACGAAGCCGACGTAGAAAAAGATCCCCTCGAACACCACATAAAACGCAATCAAATCCCGCAACAGGCGCTGATTGTCCTGCAGCGTGCCGGTCTGGAAGTCGGGATCGGCCAGGGACTCGGTAAACGGCAAGGACCAGGCGGCCTTGTCGTGCACGGCGGGCACCTCGCGGTACATGTTGAAGATCTCGGCCTCATCGATCCCCAGCGATTCGACGATGTACTGGTAGGAATGGGTGTGCAGCGCCTCCTCGAAGGCCTGGCGCAGCAGGTACTGGCGGCATTCCGGGTTGGTCAGGTGGCGATAGACGGCCAGCACCAGGTTGTTGGCCACCAGCGAGTCGGCGGTGGAGAAGAAACCCAGCGCGCGCTTGATGATCGTGCGTTCGTCCTCGGTGAGGCTGTTCGGGTCCTTCCACTGGGCGATATCCGCCGCCATGGGGATTTCGTTGGGCATCCAGTGGTTGGCACAGGCGGCGAGGTATTTCTCCCAGGCCCAGGTGTATTTGAAAGGCACCAGTTGGTTCAGGTCGGCGCGGCAATTGATGATGCGTTTGTCATCCACCCGGATGCGCGCGGCGCCCCAAGCGATGGGTTCCAGGCCCGGCGCGGCAGTGACCAAGCGGGATGTGGATGTGTCGGTCCGGCTTGCTGCGGGCGGATTCTCGGTCGCAGCGCCATCGAGCGGCTTGTCCGCAAGCGCAGGCGCGGGCGCAAGGCGTTGGCGTGGTGAGGATGTTGGTGAAGTCCAGTCGAGCATGGGATTCTCCAGATGGGATGAAATGTTTGGTTGCGGCCATGGGGTGAAGGGCGGGGGAATCCTGGGGATGCGCCGTGAAGACATCCCGGTCGCCAACAGTCCGCCACGAAATCCCCCAGCCCCGATCGAGGGGCAATCGTGCGTGGCCGATTGATCCCCGGATCGGTGCCCGTCATGTCTTCTATTGGCATGCCTCGCAGGCCGGGTCATCGATGGCGCAGGCCGCGGCGCCCGCGAATGCCGGCGTCGCGCCGGCATCGACACGGTTCAGGCGCGCGTCGCTGATGGTGGCCTTTTCGGCGTGTGTGGCGCCGAGGGTGCGCAGGTAGTAAGTGGTCTTGAGCCCGCGCTGCCAGGCCAGCCGGTAGAGCGCGTCCAGCCGAGGACCCGAGGGCTCCGCGACGTAGAGGTTCAGACTTTGGGCCTGATCGAGCCATTTCTGGCGCCGCGCGGCTGCTTCCACCAGCCAGTGCGGCTCGATCTCGAAGGCGGTCTTGTAGCGCGCCTTGATCTCCGCCGGCACCCGGTCGATGGACTGCACCGAGCCGTCGAAGTACTTGAGGTCGTGCACCATCACGGCGTCCCACAGCCCGCGTGCCTTGAGTTCTGCGGCGAGGAAGGGATTGATGACCGTGAACTCGCCGGACAGATTCGATTTGACGTAGAGGTTCTGGTAGGTGGGCTCGATACTCGGCGAGACACCGCAGATGTTGCTGATGGTCGCGGTGGGGGCAATCGCCAGGGTATTGGAATTGCGCATGCCGATCCGCTGCACCCGCTCGCGCAGGCTGGCCCAGTCCATCGTGGCGGTGCGATCCACCTCCAGCTCCCCCTCATTGCGCGCGGCCTGCAGCAAGGCGATCGAATCGATGGGCAGCACGCCCTGGCTCCACAGCGAGCCCTCGAAACTGGGATAGCATCCGCGCTCCTCGGCGAGCCGCGTGCTGGCCTCGATGGCGAAGTAGCTGATCGCTTCCATCGAACGGTCCGCAAAATCGACCGCCTCGACGCTGTCATAGGCCAGCCCCAAGGCATGCAGCGCATCCTGGAAGCCCATCAGGCCCAATCCCACCGGCCGATGGCGCAGATTCGCGGTACGCGCCGCGGGTACCGTGTAGTAGTTGATGTCGATGACGTTGTCGAGCATGCGCAGCGCGGTCTGCACGGTGCGGCGCAGCCGCTCCAGATCAAGTCCTGCGGGTCCGATATGGGCCGCCAGATTCACCGAACCTAAGTTGCACACGGCGATTTCCTCACCCGCCCTGGAGTTCAGCGTGATCTCGGTGCAGAGGTTGGAGGAATGCACGACACCCACATGCTGCTGCGGCGAGCGCAGGTTGCAGGGATCCTTGAAGGTGATCCAGGGATGACCGGTCTCGAACAGCATGGTCAGCATCCGCCGCCACAGGGCAACGGCGGAGACGGTGCGGGCGTTGCGGATCGTGCCGTCGCGCGCCATGGTTTCATAACGGACATAGGCGGCGGCAAAGTCAGCCCCGTAACGCTCATGCAGGTCCGGCACCTCATCCGGCGAGAACAGCGTCCAGTCGCCGCCCTCGGCCACGCGCTGCATGAACAGATCGGGCACCCAATGTGCGGTGTTCATGTCGTGACAGCGGCGGCGTTCATCGCCGGTGTTCTTGCGCAGCTCCAGGAACTCCTCGATGTCCAGGTGCCAGGTTTCAAGATAGGCGCAGACCGCACCCTTGCGCTTGCCGCCCTGGTTCACCGCCACGGCGGTGTCGTTGACCACCTTGAGGAAGGGGACGACCCCCTGGCTCTTGCCATTGGTGCCCTGGATGTGGGCGCCGAGCGCCCGCACGGGTGTCCAGTCGTTGCCGAGCCCGCCGGCGAATTTCGACAGCATGGCGTTGTCCTTGACTGCGCCATAAATGCCGCTCAAGTCATCCGGCACCGTGGTGAGGTAGCACGAGGAGAGTTGCGGCCGGGTGGTGCCGGCATTGAACAGCGTCGGGGTGGAGCACATGAAGTCAAAGGACGACAGCAGCTCGTAGAACGCGATCGCCCGCGCCTCGCGATCCACCTCGTTCAAGGCCAGTCCCATGGCAACGCGCATGAAAAAGGCCTGCGGCAGTTCGTAGCGCACGCCGGCCTCATGCAGGAAATAGCGGTCATAAAG
>JBAUIG010000011.1:0-10308 GCA_049682735.1 Candidatus Macondimonas sp.
TTAACCGGAGCTTGCATGTCACAGATCGCCGATGAGGCGGCGCGGCGACGCACCTTTGCCATCATTTCCCACCCCGACGCGGGCAAGACCACCCTGACCGAAAAGCTCTTGCTGTTTGGCGGCGCCATCCAGCTCGCCGGCGCGGTCAAGGGGCGCAAGGCTGCCCGCCATGCCACCTCCGACTGGATGGAGATGGAAAAGCAGCGCGGCATTTCCGTCACCAGCTCGGTGATGCAGTTCCCTTATCGGGATTGCGTCATCAACCTGCTGGACACCCCAGGGCATGAGGATTTTTCGGAAGACACCTACCGCACCCTCACGGCGGTGGATTCGGCGCTGATGGTGATCGACTGCGCCAAGGGTGTGGAGGAGCGCACCATCAAGCTGATGGAGGTCTGCCGGCTGCGCGATACGCCCATCTTCACCTTCATCAACAAGCTCGACCGCGAAGGCCGCGATCCCATGGAACTCATGGACGAGGTCGAAAAGGTGCTGGGCATCCAGTGCGCGCCCATCATATGGCCGCTGGGCATGGGGCGTTCACTGCGCGGCATCTATCACCTGTTGGAGGATCGGACCTATCTTTACGCGCCGGTAAAGGACGGCCGCGCCCATATGAGCGAGGTCATCGAGGGACTCGACAGCGCGGCGTTCACGGCGCGCTTTGGCGAGGAGGCAGCGGCCTTTCGCGAGGAGATCGATCTGGTGCGCGGCGCCAGCCCGGCCTTCGATCAGGCGGCCTATCTGGCCGGCCGCCAGACGCCGGTGTTTTTCGGTTCGGCGGTGAACAATTTCGGCGTGCGCGAGCTCCTGGATGATTTCGTCCGATGGGCGCCGTCTCCGCGTGCGCGGGCAACCGAACAGCGCACCGTCCAGCCCGAGGAGGCCGCGCTTACCGGTTTCGTGTTCAAGGTGCAGGCCAACATGGACCCCGCCCATCGCGACCGCATTGCCTTCTTCCGGGTCTGCTCCGGGCGTTTCACCAAGGGTATGAAACTGCGTCATGTGCGGCTCGCACGCGAGGTCAAGATCCCCGACGCCCTGACCTTCATGGCCAGCGAACGCGAGCGGGTGGAAGAGGCCTATCCTGGCGACATCCTGGGGCTGCACAACCATGGCACCATCGCGATCGGCGATACCTTCACCGAGGGCGAAGTGCTGGGGTTCACCGGAATTCCCCATTTCGCACCGGAGCTGTTCCGCCGCGCCGTGCTGCGCGATCCCCTGCGCCTGAAAGCCCTGCAGAAGGGCTTGACCCAGCTCTGTGAGGAGGGGGCGACCCAGTTTTTCCGACCGCTGCGCAGCAACGATTTGATCCTGGGGGCGGTCGGACCGCTGCAGTTCGATGTGGTGGCCCATCGGCTCAAGAGCGAGTACGGCGTGGAGTGTCGCTTCGACTCGGTTTCGGTGGCCACGGCGCGCTGGGTGATCTGCGAGGATGACCGGATGCTGGAGGATTTCGGCAACCGCGCGGCGGAGAACCTGGCGCTGGATCATGGGGGGGCACTGGTCTATCTCGCCCCCAGCCGCGTCAATCTGCAACTGGCGATGGAGAAATGGCCCAAGGTGCGCTTCGATGCCACCCGTGAGCATGCCCCGGTTGGTTTCTAGGTAGCGCCCCCGTTCTGATTCCTGGCGCTTGATTTCAAAGCCACAGCATGCAGCCGGTCTCGAAGGGGTGGGCCAGGCCGGCGTGGAGCGGAAATAACCGCACCTCGTAACTGTATAGCCCCGCTTCTTCGATGGACTCCGCCAGCGTGAACAGGGTGGCGCTGCCGTCGATCCCGTTGGGGGTGAGGGTGTAGCAGGTGCGGCGGTTAAAGCCGCCATAGCCGTCGTCATCCCCCAGCACACACTCCAGTCGCACGTCTGCCGGGCTCAGGCCATTGAGTTCCACACGTACCTGCAAGCTCAAGGGCGTCCCAACCGCCATCTGGGCGGTCGGTTCATCTATCCGCGCCATGCGAACGCCGGGCCAGGCATGGCGCACTTTTTCCTTCCACTGCGTCAGTTCGGCTGCCAGTGCGCCATCCCGGTCGGCTAGGCGCTGGCCATGGCGTATGGCGGGAGCGTAGTACTGCTTGATGTAGTCTTCCAGCATGCGCTCGGCGCTGTGGCGCGGCAGGATGGTTTTCATCGCGGCCTTGGACTTTTTCACCCAACCAGGGGAATAGCCCTGGCTGTTGCGGGCGAAATACAGCGGAATGACCTCGTGTTCCAGGAGATCCAGTAGCTCCTCGGCTTCCAGTCGGTCGCGGGTATCGGGATCGACCTCAGTCTGGGGAACCAGCCCCCAGCCGTTTTCGCCGTCGAAGGTTTCGCCCCACCAGCCATCCAGGATGCTGACGTTCAGGCCACCATTGATGCCGGCTTTCTGGCCCGAGGTCCCACAGGCTTCCATTGGGTATTCCGGCGTGTTGAGCCAGACGTCTACACCCGACACCAGCTTGCGGCCCAGGGCGAGATCATAGTTTTCGATGAAGAACAGCTTGCCGGCGAATTCAGGCTGCTCCGAATAGTCGCCGATGATGCGGATCAGATCCTGCCCGGGCCGATCCTGGGGATGGGCCTTGCCGGCGAACAACAGGACGACGGGACGGTCGCGCTGGTTGAGCAGGCGCGCCAGTCGCGCCGGGTCACGGAACAACAAGGTGGCGCGCTTGTAGGTGGCGAAACGTCGCGCGAAGCCCAGCACCAACGGTGGATTGCCGTTCGGAGTGAGATGGCTCAGGAGGCGCTGGATGTGGGCCTCCCCCATGTGATTGCGGCGGTACTGCCGACACAGGGCCTCGCCCACATAATCCAGCATGCCCGCCTTGATGTTCTGGCGCAGGCTCCAGAACGCCTGGTCCGGAATGGCTTCGACGTACTCTTTCCAGAATCGCGGATCGGTCATGTAGTCGCGCCAGCCGCGTGAACGGGAATCGAACAGCATCACCCATTCGCTGGCCAGGAAGGTCATGACATGCACACCATTGGTGACATGGCCAATGGGATTTTCCGGCGGTGGAATCTGGGGCCAGTGATAGGCTTCCATCTGTGAGGCGACTTCACCATGGATGCGGCTGACGCCATTCTGGAAACGCGATCCGCGCAGTCCTAAAGCGGTCATGTTGAAACGCGACTCCTGCCCCGGGGTGCAGCCCAGCGCCATGACCTCATCCATGCCGACCCCAAGTTGGTGTGCGAGGCCCTTCAGGTAAGGCTCGATCAGGACACGCTCGAAAACATCGTGACCGGCGGAGACTGGGGTGTGGGTGGTGAACAAGGTGGCGGCGGCGACCTCCTCCAGGGCAGTGGCAAAGGATCGGCCATGTGCCACCAGTTCACGGCAACGCTCCAGCACCAGAAAGGCCGCATGACCTTCGTTGATGTGCCAGACGCTTGGGATGATGCCCAGGGTGCGCAGTACACGCACACCGCCTATGCCCAGCACGATTTCCTGGGTCAGGCGCGTGGTGCGATCGCCGCCGTAGAGCTGGTAGGTAATCGCCCGGTCGTCGTCCCGATTGCCCGGCACATCGGTATCGAGCAAGTAAAGCTTGAGATGCCCCACCATGGCCTGCCATACGCGCACCCGCACGTTGCGACCGGGGAAAGCCAGTTCGATTTCCACCTGTCGTCCCTCGCCGTCAAGCGCCGGGGTGATGGGGAGATCATCGAGGCGGTGGGGGTGGAATTGCGCTCGCTGCTCCGCATGCTCGTCGATGATTTGGGTGAAATAGCCCTGGTGATACATCAGTCCCACGGCGACGAAGGGCAGCCCCAGGTCGCTGGCAGCCTTGCAATGATCCCCGGCCAGGATGCCCAGGCCGCCCGAATAGAGCGGCAGGCTTTCGTGCAGCCCGAATTCGGCGCAGAAATAGGCGATGACATCCTGGGTGGGGTTCAGCAGGGGCGCCAGTTTGGGATGCAGGCGCCGGGTCTGGTCCTGGTAATGACTCGAGACACTGAGTGCGTATTCGTACTCTTCCATGAAGTTGACGTCATCCAGCAGGTCGCAAAGACGCTGCTGGGAAATGCGTCGCAGGAAGACCTTGGGATTGTGGCCACAGGCGTCCCACAGCAGCGGATCCATGTGCCGGAAGACGCGGCGTATGCGCCGATCCCAGGCGTAGAGCAAGTTATTGGCCAGGATGTTCAGGCCACTCAGGCGTTCGGGCAGTTGTGCCTGTACTTCAATGGAATAACGCTGCGGGGGCATGCAACTTCCTCATGAGTTGATTGATGAGCGAAACAAGGCTGGGTAGTAATCCACCCAAGACTATTGCTCGTGTGTGACTGGAAGAATGGATGTTAAATTCCGTCCATTCCGCAATTTTTCAGCGTGCTTTTGGGTAGTCGGCAATGTCGGGCCCTTTCTGAAACGGCACCATGGCGCGTCGCATCAGGGCGCGTGGAATCAGACCAAGGGCCGCCACCGCCAGCCGGTTGCTCCAGCCGGGGATGGCCACTGTGCGGCGGGCGCGGATCAGGGCATAGGCCTGGCGCGCCGTGGTGGGGGCGTCGGCCATCAGGGGACGGAAGCGGCCACCGATATAGGCGGCCTGATTGTGGGCGGTTTCCTGAAAGCGGGTGGCCACCACATTGGGACAGACCGCCGTCACCGCGACCCCCGAACCGCGCAATTCCTCGGCGATGGCCTCGGAAAAGGACAAGAGGTAGGCCTTGGTGGCGAAATAGATGGCCATGTAGGGCCCCGGCAGGTAACCGGCCATGGAGGCCATGTTGACCACCTGTCCGCACCGCTGCGCCAGCATGCCAGGCAGGAACAGCTTGGTGAGCTGAGTCGGCGTGAGCATGTTGAGCTGCATCTCGCGGGTCTCGGCGTCGAAGTCGATGTCGGAGAAACGCCCATAGGTGCCGAATCCCGCGTTGTTGACGAGAATCTCCACGGTGTGGCCACGGCGCTGGATTTCCTCGAAAAGCAGCCGGGCGGCGTCCGGCTGGGTCAGGTCCAGCGCCACGGTATCCACCTGCACACCATGGGCCTGACCCAGTTCCTGGGCTACTGTCTTAAGCCGATCGCCACTGCGGGCGACCAGAATCAACGCATGTCCATCTGCGGCAAAGCAGCGCGCGAGTTCATGGCCCAGGCCATAGGAGGCGCCTGTGATGAGTACGGCTCCGGTCAGGGGTGATGAAGAGGGGGTTCCGTCCATGGGTTTCTCCGTGTGAGTAGAGCACGTCGCGCCATCGCCGCGTGCGATCCATTATGATCACTCTTTTGTGGCGGATGTTGCATCCATGGCGCGGCGCGGGATGATGTATTGGACGGGCAGCGGCTTGCCGGGGCTGGCCGCCAGCCCCATGGCGGAGGCGGCGGCGCTGGCGCGTGCCGATCATCACCGCCATGGCGAGCATCCCCTGGTGTTTGACGATCCCCAGGCACTGGCACTGGTGAATCCGGCTTATCGCTTGCTGGTGCGCCCCCGCCTGGGCGCTTTGGCCGGGCGCCTGACCGGGTTTCACCGCACTTTCCTCGCGGGCGCTGCCAGTACCCTGGCGCGCAGCCGCTTCACCGAGGATGCCTTGGCGGCCGCCGCCGAGACGGGGCTGGATCAGTATGTGATTCTGGGCGCGGGTCTGGACAGCTTTGCATGGCGCCGGCCTGCGGGCCTGGAAAGCTTGCGGCTTTTCGAGGTGGACCTTCCGGCCGTGCTGGCGGACAAAGAGGCACGCGCGCAGCGGGCGGGTTTGCCCCCACCGCCTCATGCCACTCCCGTGCCGCTGGATCTGGCCACGCCCGATCTGCTGCCCACGGCATTGGCCCGGGCAGGGTTCGATGCCGGTCGGCCGGCATTTTTCGCCTGGCTCGGCGTTGCCTACTACCTGCCGCCCGAGGCGTGCTGCAACTTGATTGCGGCGGTCGGGCATTGCGCCGCACCAGCGAGCCATCTGGTGCTGGATGTGTTGGACGCGGGGGCGTTTGCCCAGCCGCGGCTCCCTGTGTTGTTGGCCAAAACACGCCGGATCGCGCGGGCGTTCGGTGAACCCTTGCCTGGCGGTCTGTTGCGGGAGCAACTGGCGGCGCCACTGGCTGGCGCCGGTTTTGCGGTGGCCCAAAGCCTGGGGCCCGGACAACTGGCGGCGCGCTACCTGGCCGGGCGGCGGGACCTCTGCGAGGTGCTGCCCCATTTGCAGGTCGTCCATGCCGTCAAGCCGCCGATCGGCAGGACCTGATCTTCCCATGCGTCATGATGTCGCCGCGTCGCTGGACGCACGGATTGCCTTGTGCCGCAGCAAGGATCAACCCGCCCTGCATCGTCAGTTGCAGGCCGTGCGGGCGGCACAACAGCGGGGCGGAACGGGGGAGACCCTGGTGACTGATCTGGCCAGGCGCATCGAGACCAGCCTCAGCGCCTGCGCAGACCGTCGTCAGCGCCTGCCCAACCTGCATTACCCGCCCGAGCTGCCCATCAGCGGCGCCCGGGAGGCGCTGGTGGCCGCCATCGCGGCGCATCCGGTGGTGGTGATCTGCGGTGCCACCGGCTCGGGCAAGACCACCCAGATTCCCAAGCTTTGCCTGGAAGCGGGACGCGGGGTGCGGGGCTTGATCGGTCATACCCAGCCGCGTCGGCTGGCGGCCCGCACCGTGGCCACCCGTCTGGCCCAGGAACTGGGCTCGCCGCTGGGTGAGGTGGCCGGCTATCAGGTGCGCTTTGCCGAGCAGCTGGGCCCCGATCCCTTCATCAAGGTCATGACGGACGGCATCCTGCTGGCCGAGCTGACCCGGGACCGGATGCTGTGGGCCTACGACACCCTGATCATCGACGAGGCCCATGAGCGCAGCCTCAACATCGATTTCCTGTTGGGTTACCTCAAGCGCCTGCTGCCGCGCCGGCCCGACCTGAAACTCATCATCACCTCGGCCACCATCGATCCGGAGCGCTTTGCCCACCATTTCGACGGCGCGCCCATCTTTTCCGTGGCCGGGCGCACCTATCCGGTGGAGATTCGCTATCGCCCACTGGACGAGGATCCCCGCAGCAGCCGGGACGTGGTGGACGGCGTGCTCCAGGCGGTGACCGAACTGGACCGGGCCGGTCGGGAAGACCTGCTGGTGTTCGTTTCCGGGGAGCGGGATATCCGGGAGTTGGGCGAGGCGCTGCGCCGCCAGGATCTGCCGGGCACGGAAATCCTGCCCTTGTACGCCCGCTTGGCAGCGCGCCACCAGGACCTGGTGTTCCGGCCCCATCGCCTGCGCCGCATCGTACTCGCCACCAATGTGGCCGAAACCTCCCTCACCGTCCCCGGCATCCGTCATGTGATCGATACGGGCCTGGCCCGCATCAGCCGCTACAGCCACCGCACCAAGGTGGGCCGGCTGCCCATCGAGCCGATTTCCCAGGCCAGCGCCGACCAGCGCGCCGGCCGTTGCGGCCGCACCGCACCGGGCATATGTATCCGTCTGTATAGCGAGGCCGATTATCTGGCCCGGCCGCGCTTCACCGATCCGGAAATCCTGCGCACCAATCTGGCCAGTGTGGTGTTGCAGATGAAGGCCTTGCGGCTTGGGGAAATCGACGCTTTCCCATTCCCCGACCCCCCGGATGCGCGCTATGTCAACGATGCGTTGCAGCTGTTGCGCGAGCTGGGGGCGCTCGACGCAGCGGGACGGCTGACCCGGCGCGGCCACGACCTGGCCCGCCTGCCCGTCGATCCGATGCTCGGGCGCATGGTGCAGGGAGGCGCCGAACTGCACTGCCTGCATGAGGTGTTGATCATTGCCAGCGCCCTGGCCGTGGGCGATCCCCGGGAGCGGCCACCGGAAAAAGCCGCCCTGGCCGATGCCCGCCAGACGCAGTTTCGTCATCCACGCTCGGATTTCCTGAGTTATCTCGGCTTGTGGGAGGCTTGGCGCGCCGCGGGGACTTCGGGAGCGGCCCGGCGGGCGTTTTGCGAACACCATCTGGTGTCCGCCCTGCGCATGCGGGAATGGGCTGACGTGCATCGGGAATTGTTGCAACTGGTCCATGAACAGGGGCTGCGGGTGAATCAGGAGCCTGCCCCGGAGGCGGTGATCCATCAGGCCTTGCTCAGTGGCCTGCTGGGTCGCATCGGCCGTAAGCGCGAGGAAGGGGATTACCAGGGCGCGCGCGGAGTGCGTTTTCACCTTCATCCCGGCTCGGGGCTGGCCAGGAAGCGACCGGATTGGGTGATGGCCGCCGAACTGGTGCAGACCACGCGCCTGTATGCCCGCACCGTGGCGGCCATCGAGCCGCAATGGGTGGAAGCGGTGGCGGGCGAGCTCATCAAGCGCAGCTATCTGGAGCCGCATTGGCAGCCGCGCGCCGGACGTGTCGGGGCGTTCCTGCAGACCAGCCTGCATGGGCTGGTGTTGAGTGCCCGGCGCCCGGTCAATTATGGGCCGATCGATCCGGCGCTGTCCCGCACCCTGTTCATCCGCGACGGGCTGGCTGCGGGGGAGTGCCGAACCCGAGGCGGCTTCCTGGCGCATAACCGAGCGTTGGAAGCCTCTGTGCGCGAAGACGAGGCCAAACTGCGGCAACCGGGAGCGCTGCTGGATGAGGAGGCGTCCTTTGCGTTCTACGACCGCCGGCTGCCGGACGACCTTCATGACATGGCGACGTTCGAGCGCTGGCGCGAGGCGGCTGAGCGGGAAAGCCCGCGTCTGCTGTTCATGACCCGCGAGGATCTCCTGCGACCGGACTCGGCCTGGGCGGATGGCCGCGCCTATCCGGACCACATGATCGTGGCGGGGATTCCGTTGCACCTGCGTTATTGCTTCGAACCGGGAGATCCCGAGGACGGGGTGACTGTTCAGATCCCGGTGCCGGCGCTGGGCCCGCTGCGCCCGGAGGACTTTGAGCGGCTGGTGCCCGGCATGCTGGCAGGGAAGGTGGAGGCCCTGATCCGCGCGCTGCCCAAATCCCTGCGCCGTCATTTCATCCCCGCTCCCCATTTTGCCCAGGCGGCGACCGAAGTCCTGCTGGAGCAGCCGGATGTCCCGCTGCGGGTTGGCCTGAGCCAGGCCCTGGCGCGCATGACTGGCGTACAGGTGCCGGTGGCGGATTGGCCGGAGGCGGACCTGCCCGATGCCTTGCGCATGCGTTTTGAAGTGCTGGCGCCGGATGGTGCGATATTGGCTGCGGGGCGCGATCTGCATGACCTGCAGGCGGCTTTGCGCGGCGATGGCCGGATTGCCGCGCCGACGGTGAAGCTTGCGCCGGCGCCGGCAGAAGCGATGCCCTGGGATCGGGAGCGCGTGACGGAGTGGGATTTCGGCGCCCTGCCGAGCGGGCCGGTGGCGGTGGTGCGCGAGGGGATTCGGGTGCCGGCCTGGCCAGCGCTGGCGGCCGAGGCAGCGGGGGTGGCCCTGCGCTTGTTCGACCGACCTGAGGTGGCCCTGGCGTCGCATCGCAGCGGCGTGGCGGCATTGGCGCGGCTGCGATTGGGGCCGGCGCTGCGCTATCTGGAAAAGAACATGCCGCTGGCGCGCGACCTGGGCTTGTTGTACGCGCCGCTGGGCCGTTGGGATGTGCTGCGTGCCGATCTGGTCGAAGCGGTACTGGCGCGGTTGTTCCTGGCCGAGCCGCTGCCGCGCGATCAGGAGTCCTTTGAAGCCCGCCTGGAAGAAGGGCGCGGTCGGCTCATGGAAGTGGCGGAACAAACGGCTCGGGCTGTACACGGCGCGCTGATGGAATGGAAAGCCCTGTGGCCGCTGCTGGAAACCGCGGCGCCGGAACCCCGACGCGCCATCGTGGCCGATCTCCGGGCGCAGGCCGAATGGCTCATGCAACCGGGATTCGTGGCCCACACGCCGGATCCCTGGTTGTCCCGGATTGCTGTCTACCTGAAGGGTGCGCGTTTGCGGCTCGACAAGCTGTCGGGGCGGCTGGCGCGGGATGCCCAGTGGCAGGCGAGCGTGAGTCATTGGATGAAGCGCTGGGCAGACTTGCCCCCAACCACGGACCCCGAACGACTGGCGCGGCGCGAAACTCTGCGCTGGCTGATCGAGGAATACCGGCTATCTCTGTTTGCGCAAGAGTTGGGAACGGTGACCCGGGTATCGGAAAGGCGGCTGGAGGAGATGCTCTCGGTCTGTCGCTGAAGAGAAACACTTGCGTGTTTTTTTTCCTTGTTTCAACCTGCATTAGCCCCAGAAGGGGTATTCGGTTGGAGAAACAGCCATGAAACGCATATTGCTGGCGGGATTGATTTGCTTGGGATCGATGGATGCACTGGCGGGCGATGACCGACGCGAGGCGATCATCGGCGGCGCGCTCGGTGGCGCTGCGGGCGCGGTGATCGGGCAGCAGGTCGGCGGCCCGACGGGAGCAGCCA
>JBAUIG010000012.1:0-4701 GCA_049682735.1 Candidatus Macondimonas sp.
CGGTGCGGTTCCGTGATCTGGATGAGGCGAGCATTCGCCGCTATGTGGAACGCGACCGGCCGCTGGATTGCGCCGGCGCCCTGCGCAGCGAAGCCCTGGGAATCACCCTGTGCGAGGCCATCGACAGCGACGATCCCACCGCCCTCATGGGGCTGCCGCTGACCCGGCTGGCCGCCATGCTGCGGAACGCGGGGCACGTCCTGCCCTGAAGAGGAGGTTCAGGGCGCCGCGTCGCCGGCACGCAGGGCGGTGAGCACCCGCGCCAGATCCTCGGGCAACGGCGCCTTGAAGCGGAGCGGCTTGCCGTCGGCAAGCGGTAGCACCAGCTCCGCGGCATGCAGGAACATTCGCCGCAAACCCATGCGCGCCATCTGGCGGTTGAAGTCGTGATTGCCGTAGCGATCGTCCCCTGCCAGGACATGACCCGCCGCAGCGGCATGGACGCGGATCTGGTGGGTCCGGCCCGTGTCGATCTCGACGCGCACCAGACTCGATCCCGGGAAACGTTCGATCTCCTGGAAGCGGCTGACGGCGGCCTGTCCCCGTTCCGCATCCACCCGCACACTGCGCTCACCCTGCGCGCGATGCGCCACATCCAGCGCCTGGCGCACGATCGTCCGCGCCTGCGCCCAGTGGCCGGCCGTGAGCGCCATGTACACCTTGCCGCAGGCCCGATCGGCGAACGCGCGGTTGAGCATCAGCAGATCGGCCCGCGTCTTGGCCACCACCAGGCAACCGCTGGTCCCGCGGTCGAGGCGATGCACCAGATTCAGTTCAGGGTAATGGGGACGCAGCGTCCGCAGCACGTCGATCAGGCCATAGGCGACACCGGTGCCGGCATGGACGGCCAGGCCCGCCGGCTTGTTCACGGCCAGCAGGTGGTCGTCTTCATACAGGATGCGTCCGGCGATTTCGCCCATCAGACCCGGCGGCGGGGCGATCGGCTCGGTGGTTGCGGCGCGCTGCAAGGGGGGCAGTCGCACCCGATCCCCGGCCTGGATGCGGTAATCGGGCTTGGCGCGGCGACCGTTCACACGCACCTCGCCGGTGCGCAGGATGCGGTAGACATGGGGACGCGGCAGGCCCTTCAACTGACCCAGCAGGAAATTGTCCAGCCGCTGCCCGGCGCGATCGACGCTGACTTCCACGTACTGCACGCCAGACATGTCCGGCGTGCCGACTGCTGTCTCGCCGCTCATGCCAGCGCGTCCAGCAGACCCGCCAGATTCCCCAGGCCCTGCACTTCCATGCCGCCAATCGCCGCGCCGCGCCGGGGCACATTGGCCAGCGGCACCAGCGCGCGCGTGAAGCCATGTTTGGCGGCTTCACGCAGGCGCTCCTCGCCATAGGGCACGGGACGCACTTCGCCTGACAGGCCGAGCTCGCCGAAAATCACCGTGTGCTGGGGAATCGGCCGGTTGCGCAGGCTGGAAACCACCACCGCAGCCACCGGCAAGTCGGCCGCGGTCTCGCTCACGCGAATGCCGCCCACCACGTTCAGGAACACGTCCTGATTGAACAGCGGCACGCCCCCGTGGCGGTGCAGCACGGCCAGCAACATGGCCAGCCGATTGTGCTCCAAGCCCACGGTCAGGCGCCGGGGATTGGCCAGGGGACTGTCGTCGACCAGCGCCTGGACCTCCAGCAGCAACGGCCGGCTGCCCTCGCGGATGCAGGTCACCACGCTGCCGGCGGCGCTCTGGTCATGGCGCGACAGGAAGATCGCCGAGGGATGGCTTACCTCCTTCAGGCCCGCGTCGGTCATGGCGAACACGCCCAGCTCGTTTACCGCGCCGAAGCGGTTCTTCACTGCCCGCAACATCCGATAGCGCCCCCCTGGGTCGCTCTCGAAGGACAACACGGTGTCCACCATGTGCTCCAGCACCCGGGGCCCTGCCAGCGTGCCGTCCTTGGTGACATGGCCGATGAGCACGACGACGATGCCGCTCTGCTTGGCGAAGCGCACCAGTTGCGCTGCCGATTCGCGTACCTGGCTCACGGAGCCGGGGGCGCCGGGCAATTGTTCGGTGTACATGGTCTGGATGGAGTCGATCACCATCAGCCCCGGCCGGCGCGCCTGGGCGCAGGCCACGATGCGCTCCACCGCGGTCTCCGACACCAGCGCCAGCGGCGCCTGGGGCAGGCCCAGCCGGCGTGCACGAAGGGCGATCTGCTGCAACGATTCCTCGCCCGCCACATACAGGGCCGGTAGACGGTCCTGCAGTCCCACGGCCAGTTGCAACAGCAGGGTGGATTTGCCGATCCCAGGATCGCCGCCGATGAGGATGACTGCGCCCGGCACCAGTCCGCCCCCCAGCACCCGGTCCATCTCGCCCACGCCAGTGGGCGTGCGGGGATCCTGGGCCTCTTCCACCTCTCCGAGCAGCCGCACCTGGGGCACCTGGCCGGCATAGCCCGAGCGCCCGGTGGTCACGGGGGGATGGAGCGATTCGGTCAAGGTATTCCAGGCGCCGCAATCGGCGCACTGACCCGCCCACTTCGACGCCACCGCCCCGCAGGCGCTGCAAACAAAGCCGGGTTTGCTTTTGCTCATGGCGCATATTCAATGTTAGGCAATGGCAGCCGATCTTAGCATGGGTAAGCCGGATGACCTGTGGACCCAGCCGGTTCGTTTATTTTCGCCTTCCGACGGAACGCACCATGGCCCAACGCCTGCACATCGAATTTTGCGGTCAAAGCGATACCGGCAGGGTTCGCAGCCACAACGAGGACAGTATCGAAATCGATCCGGCCTCGGGCCTGGCCGTGCTGGCCGACGGCATGGGCGGCTACAACGCCGGCGAGGTGGCGAGCAAACTGGCGGTGCGCAGCGTGGGCTTTCTGGTCCGCCAGCGCCTGGCCCGACTGGAACCCGCGCCTACCCCTGACGCAACGACACCCGCTCCTGCCGGGACCCTGCTCAAGGAATCGGTGCAACTGGCCAACCAGCGCATTCTCAAGACCGCCAGCACCCGCCCCGAATACCGCGGCATGGGGACCACCGTGGTCGCGGCGCTGTTTCTGGGGAATCGCGTGCATGTGGCCCATGTCGGCGACTCGCGGCTGTACCGCTTCCGCGAGGATCAGCTTGGGCGCCTCACCGTCGATCACTCGCTGCAGGAGGAACTGGTGGCGCGCGGCATGTTCAGCGCCGAGGAGGTCAAGCGCCTGGGGAAAAGCAATGTGGTCACCCGCGCCCTGGGTGTGGACGCCGCGGTGGACGTCAGCCTGGGCGAGCACGACGTGCGCGACGGGGATCTGTTCCTGCTCTGCTCCGATGGCCTGCACGACACCTTGAGCGAGGAGGACATTCTCGCCAATCTGCGGCGCTTCATGCCCGACCTGCCTCGCCTGACACGCGCCCTGATACAGGCAGCCAATGCCCGCGGAGGCAAGGACAATATTTCGGTCATCGTGGGGCATGCACTCGCAGCACCCGAGGCCACGCCGGAACCCGCCTGGTGGCGCCGTGTCATGCGGCGGTCCACTTGAATAACAAGAATTAGGACGAGGGGAAAACCGTGGCGAAAATCATCCTGATGGCCAACCAGGTCGCAATCCGGGAATGGACGCTGGAGCTGGAGCGCCTGACCGTTGGACGGGCACGCAGCAATGACATTCACCTGGATGACCCGGCGGTCAGCAGTCATCACGCGGCCATACTCTGGATGGCCGGCACCGCTTTCGTCCAGGACCTCGGCAGCACCAATGGCACCCTGCTCAACGGCGAGCCAGTCCAACGTGCCCTGCTGCGCAACCGCGACGACATCACCATCGCCCCCTTCCAGTTGCGCTTCGAGGAAAGCCTCGCGGACGAAGGCCTGGAAAAAACCGTGGTATTGAGGCACTGATCCATGCCACCCGCACAGCCGACACGACCCGGGCGGCCCGTGGCTGGAGACTCATCCGAGCCCTCGACCGGGCCTGTTCCGGCACTGAAACCCGGTCCGCGCGCTCGTCTGCAATTGCTCTGCGGTCGGCAGGTCGGTCGCAGCCTGGATCTGGTCAAACCTTTGACCACCGTGGGGCGTCCGGGCGTCCAGGTCGCGGCGATCCGTCGATCCACGGAGGGTTATACCCTGCACTATGTGCCCACAGTGGGAGATTCGGGCCTGCCGCCCAAGGTCAACGGCAAGGCCATTGGCCTGGGACCTTATGCGCTGCAGGACAATGATGTCATCGAGCTGGCCGGCATTACGCTGGGGTTTTTCGCCCAATCCGCCTGACTCGAGTGGCCTACATCAGGGCCGCAGGGCCATCAGGCCATCGGCAATCTGTGCCCTGGAAAGAGGCCGTACCGTGCCATGACGGGTGCGCAGGGCATAGATGAGCGAACCGTTTGTCGGGTCGATCCGGACATGCGCCGAATTGCCACCGGGTTGACGCGCGCGCAGGACTTCATGGCGCGCCAACAACTCCCGCAGCTCCCGCAAGTCCTTGTAGACATGCTCCACCGCGACGGCATAGCGCCGCAGCTTGCGGCCGTAGCGCACATCGCGGCGCAGACGGGAAATCACCTTGCGCAAATTCGCGGAACCTGCGATCTGCTCGCTGATCTCCACCGACACCGACGCCGTACTGACCTGATCACTGAGACCCGGATGGGTCAACACCACCCGTGTCTGCTCGCGCCAGGCATGGAGCAGATCGTAAGCGGCCATCAGCCACATCTCCGACAGAGCGCCCAGGACGATCTCATCC
>JBAUIG010000013.1:0-2782 GCA_049682735.1 Candidatus Macondimonas sp.
TCGCGTCAAGCTCGCCTGCAAAACCTGGCCGAACGAAAACACCCCGGCGCCAGCGCGGCCCTGGCCCTGCATGAGTCCCCTTCCAACTTTCTTTCCACCATTCAGGTCGGCATTACCACCGTCGGTATCCTGAGCGGCGCCGTCGGCGAACGCACCCTGGCGGATCCTTTTGCGGCCTGGCTGGTCAACTTCCCGACGCTGGCGCCCTACAGTCACGGCATTTCGCTGGGCACCGTGGTGATCGGTCTCACTTTTTTCTCCGTGGTCGTTGGTGAACTGGTGCCCAAGCGACTGGCACTGCTGGCGCCTGAAAGTGTGGCCTCTCGCATTGCACTGCCGATGCATGGACTCTCCCGGGTAGCCCGTCCGTTGGTGGTGATTCTAGCCACCGCCAGCGATCTGATGCTGCGCCTGCTGGGTGCGCGGGCCCGCTCCGGGCCATCGGTCAGTGATGAAGAAATCCGCGTGCTGATGCAGCAGGGCGCGCAAGCGGGGATTTTCCATGAAAGCGAACAGGCCCTGGTTGCCAACGTGCTGCGCTTGGATCAACAACCAGTGCAAGCCATCATGACCCCGCGCCGGGAAATCCGTGCCCTGAATCTCGACGCATCCGCTGAAACCATGCGTGAAAATCTTCTGGCCAGCGACTATACCCGCATGGTGGTGTGCCGCGGCGAGCTGGACCAGATTGTGGGCATCCTGCAGGCCGGCGACCTGCTACGGCGGATGCTGGCCGGCGCGCCATTCACAGCCGATGAAGTGGCCCAGGCCGCCCGGACGCCGCTCTTTGTTCCCGAAAGCATGACCACGATCCGCCTACTGGAAAAATTCCGCCAGGTGCGCCAGGAACTCGCTCTGATCGTGGATGAGTATGGCGACCTGCAAGGGCTGGTGACACTCACTGACGTGCTGAAAGCCATTATCGGCGAACTGCATATGCCTCAGACTCCGGAAGAGGAAAGCATGGTGCAGCGCGAGGATGGCTCCTGGCTGGTGGATGGCAGCCTGTCCCTGCAGCGTTTCCAAGTCGGCCTGCAGCTGCCTGACGACTGGATCGGTGATTCAGATGGCGAATTCCACACCCTGGGCGGTTTTGTCATGAGCATCCTGGGCCGAATTCCTCAGGCGGCGGATCACTTCACCCACAACGGACTGCGCTTCGAGGTAGTCGACATGGACGGGCACCGCGTGGACAAGATCCTGGTCTCGGCGCCGCCGCCCACATCCGATGGTATCGAGGAAGATGGCTCGCCGCCTCTATGGTGAGCCGGAGCTGCACCATTCCTTAAGAGGTAAACTCACGACACGCCGCACATCGAGACCGAGACCCAGGTTTTCCGGGCGGTTCCGACGGGAACCCGGAATGCCGGCGACAAGCCAAGCCGATACCATAGCAGGACGCCAAACCGGCAACCCGCTGCGCTCGCCAGAGCCTAGATGCGCCCCAAGGCGCGGTGGCCGATATCGGTCCGATACTGCACGCCGGGCCAGCGGATGGCCGCGATCCCTTGGTAAACCTTGGCTTTAGCGCTCGCCAGATCGTCCCCCAGCGCGCACACGCACAGCACCCGGCCACCATCGGTCAACACCTGGTCGTCCTCGCGCCGGGTGGCGGCATGGAAGACCTGCACGCCGACCTGCGCTGCCGCCTCCAGGCCCGTGATGACATCTCCGCGGCGCACCTCACCCGGATAACCTGACGCCGCCATCACCACTCCCAAGGCGGGACGGGGATCCCATTGCGCGGTTTCCTGTTCCAAACGCCCCGCAACCGCCGCCAGGCACAGCGCCACCAGATCCGACTGCAGTCGCAACATCACCGGCTGGGCCTCGGGATCGCCAAAGCGGCAGTTGTATTCCAGCACCCGGGGCGTGCCATCCGGGGCGATCATCAGGCCGGCGTACAGAAAGCCGGTATAGGGGATGCCATCGGCCGCCAGGCCCGTCACCGTGGGCCGGATGATGGTATCCATCACCTGCCGGTGCAGGGCCTCGGTCACCACCGGGGCGGGGGAATAGGCGCCCATGCCGCCGGTATTGGGGCCGCGATCGCCATCCTGCAAGGTCTTGTGATCCTGGGAGGTGGCCATGGGCAGAACATGGCCGCCCCCCACCATGACGATGAAACTGGCTTCCTCGCCTTCGAGAAACTCCTCGATGACCACGCGCGCGCCGGCCGCTCCAAACTGGCCACCCAACATATCAGAGACCGCCCGGTGGGCCTCGGCGAGATCGTGCGCCACAACCACGCCCTTGCCGGCAGCCAGGCCATCGGCCTTGACCACGACCGGTGCGCCCACGTTGTCGAGGTAGGCATGCGCCGCAGCCGCCTCGGTGAAGCTGCGGTGACGCGCGGTGGGGATGCCATGGCGTTCCATGAAGGCCTTACTGAACGCCTTGGAGCCTTCCAGTTGGGCGGCGGCCTGGGAAGGGCCGAAGCAGGGCAGCCCGGCTGTCTGGAAACGGTCCACCACACCCGCGACCAAGGGCTGTTCGGGGCCGACGAGGGTCAGGTCCACGGCCTCGCACTGGGCGAACGCCACCAGGGCATCCAGATCGGTCGCAGCAAGGGGGACATTCTCCACCTTGGGCTCCAGGGCCGTGCCGCCGTTGCCGGGCGCGACGAAAACCCGCTCCACCTGGGGCGATTGGGCACATTTCCAGGCCAGGGCATGTTCGCGGCCACCGCCGCCGATCACGAGCACTTTCATCGCGTTAGCCATCCGGAATGAAGTGGGGCGCGGCGCATGGCCGCGAACAGGGGGCGCAAAGAATAGCACAG
>JBAUIG010000014.1:0-2786 GCA_049682735.1 Candidatus Macondimonas sp.
ATTTTGAGACGGCCATTTTGCAAGGATTACATTTGCGCCGTAGTGGCCGCGCAGCGAGGCCTGCTTCAGGAGTTGAAGGCTCAGGATTGAGGACCGCATACCTCGGAGGACAGCATGCATCTGCTCATCAACACCGGCGGCGGCGATGCGCCGGGACTCAACGCCGTGATCCGCGCCGTGACTCTGGGCGCACTGAATCGGGGCTGGCGGGTGACGGGTATCCGTTATGGTTATGAAGGCTTGCGCAGTGGCGATCCCGATGGGCTGATCCCGCTGGATCGTGATCGGGTGCGCGGCATCGCCCACTTGGGCGGCACCATCCTGGGGGCCATCAACAAGGGCAATCCCTTCGAGTACCCGGTGCGCCGGGATGCGGAGGTGGTGCTGACCGATGTCTCCGAGGAAGTGCTGTCCCGCTTCCGGGCGGTGGGAGGCGACGCCCTGATCGCAGTGGGCGGCGACGGTTCCTTGCGCATCGCCCAGCGGTTTTGCGATCTGGGTCTGCCGGTGGTGGGCGTGCCCAAGACCATCGACAACGACCTGGACGGGACCTTGTTCACCTTCGGCTTCGATACCGCCGTGTCGATCGCGACCGAGGCCATCGGGCGGCTGCACACCACGGCCGAGGCTCATCGGCGGGTGATGGTGGTCGAGGTCATGGGCCGCGATGCCGGCTGGATCGCGTTGCATGCGGGCATCGCCGGTGGGGCGGATGTGATCCTGATCCCTGAGATTCCTTTCGATATCGGTACCGTGGCCGGCAAGATTCAGGCCCGCGAGGCGCAGGGGCGCGGCTTTTCCATCGTGGTGGTGGCCGAGGGCGCCATGCCTCACGACGGCGATCGGGCGATTCGCGCGCGCGAGGTGGGCCGCGATGTCCAGCTCGGGGGCATGGGCGCGCAGGTTGCTGAACAGATTCAGGCGCTGACTGGCAAGGAAACCCGCACTACCGTGCTGGGCCATATCCAGCGCGGCGGCACCCCCAGCGCCTTCGACCGTGTGCTGGCGCTGCGTTTCGGCGCGGCGGCAGTGCATCTGGTGGCGCAGGGCCTGTTCGGCCATATGGTGGGTTACCAGCCACCCGACATGGTGCCGGTGCCGATCCGCGATGCCGTGGCTCGCCTGCGCCGCGTGCCCTTGGAGTCAGGCACCATCCGCACGGCCCGGACGCTGGGGATTTGCCTCGGCGATTAGCGCGAGGCGCCCAAGCTCAAGCGAGTGCCATGCATGGGGCGGTGGGGTGGAAAAAAGCGGGAACTTCTGAGGGTTCCCGCCAGCGCATCAGCCGAACGCTGAATACGGATTAGTCGAAGATTTTGTGATGGACGTCAAACCGGAAGAGCGGACTCTGGCCTGGTGCGCCTGGATAAAGAGGATTCTGGCCCGGCGGGAGAGTGTTGGCGGCTTGTGCGGGCAGAACAATGCGTTTGCCGGCCATGCCGAGATCGACAAGATTGCCGAGATTCAAATGGATCTGGCCCGTGGTATTGGACAGCTCAGCAGTGTCCATCTTGGTCATGGCGGCCTGGGAGCAAAGAGGGGCAAGGGCCAACAAGCCCATCAGGTATGGGAATTTGAATTTCATGAGGCACTCCTGCATGTTCAAAGGCATCTTTGTATAAGGACGATGCTAAGGATCGCGCGAATTATACCAAATAAATTCTGAATGCCAGAGGAGAGCCTTTAAGGTGAGTAGAGCGCAGGTCGAATACGTGATGATTATCGTCTTTGGCCTGTTCAATGGTCTACATCTCACCCCAAGGCGGTGAACAGGCAGTGACGCGAGCAAGAAGATCGGGAGAGGCGCGTTGGCATCAAGTCGTGCGCCCATTCCCTAAAAGTGGGTTTCACCGGAACAGCCTGACCTGTTCATGGGGACAGCAGGATCGTTACAGTGGCTCAGACAATAGATCTGGCCGTTCGGTCTGGATATGCACGGGCGCAAATCCCACTGCGCTCCAACGCCAGGCGCGTAGATGCGGGATACCCTCGCCAAGACTGACGATCAGACACAGCGCTTCTGGATAAGTCCATTCCCGGCAGTCCCGCCGTGAAGGAACCGCCGGTCCATGAGGATGGGAGTGGTAGATCGCGGCCAGACTCTCGCCGCGTAGCCGCATGGCCTTGAACGCCGCAATCTGGGCTGCCGGATCCATGCTGTAGCGGCGCCGCGGATCGGCGGCACGATTGGGTATGGGGTAGATGCTCGGCACACGGTCCGCGGCGGCGCCGATCAATCCGCAGATTTCATGCTCCGGTTGGGCTGCTGCTTTGGCGCACAAGTCCTGGCATAGCGTGTGCTCGAAGCAGGATAGCGGGTGCGCATGATCTTTCATGGCCTGCCGCTGCATACCGGACAAGCCGGATCGCGCCGCAGCCGGAGCGTGCGCCATTCCATCATCTGACCATCAAAGATCAGCAAACGCCCAATCAACGGCTGGCCAATGCCGGTGAGCACCTTGAGCGTTTCCAGCGCTTGCAGGCTGCCCAAGACGCCGACCACCGGCGGCAGTACGCCATTCTGGGCGCAGGTTTCCGCCTGCGTCGCACTGTCGCGGTACAGACAGCGATAGCAGGGGCTGGCCGGATCGCGCGGATCGAAGACCGAAAGCTGTCCCTCGAAGCGGATCGCCGCCGCGCTGATGAGCGGAATGCCCAGGGCGCGGCTGGCCGCATTGACCGCGAAACGGGTGGCAAAATTGTCCGAACCGTCGACCACGGCATTGCAGCCGGCCAGCGCATCGGCGAGCGTTTCCGCATCCACGTGCGTGGTCAACGGCATGATG
>JBAUIG010000015.1:0-4659 GCA_049682735.1 Candidatus Macondimonas sp.
TTTCGATCATCACGATGGCGGCATCGGACAGCTCGCCGATGGCGATGGCGATGCCGCCCAGCGACATGATGTTGATGCTCAGGCCGAGGTAGCGGATGGCGATGAAAGAGAACAGCGCCGATAGGGGCAGCACGATCATCGCCACCAGCGCCGAGCCGGCGTGCATCAGGAACACCAGGCTGATGAGGGTGACAATGATCCCTTCCTCGATGAGGGTGAGGCGCAGGGTGTCCACGGAACCGAGGATGAGTTCCGAACGGTCGTAGGTCGGGACCAGGCGCACCCCCTCCGGCAGGCCAAGTCCAGCGATCTGTTGCTTGAGGGCTTCGATGACATTCAGGGCATTGGCGCCGATACGCATGACCACGATGCCCCCCACGGTCTCGCCGCGCCCGTTCCAATCGGCGGCGCCGCGGCGAATCTCCGGTCCGAACTGCACGGTGGCGACATCGCGCAAGCGCACCGGCGCACCGCCCGGACCGACGGCGACCACGCTGGCCTCCAGGTCGGCCAGCGTCCCCACGTAGCCGCGCCCGCGCAGCACAAATTCGCGGCCGGCGATCTCCAGCACCCGCGCCCCGACTTCAGCATTGGCGTCGCGCACCGCCCGCGTAATATCGGCCAGGGTCAGCCCGTAAACGGTCAGTTTGCTGGGATCAAGTACGACTTGGAATTGGCGCTCGAAACCGCCCAGCGAGGCAATCTCGGCCACCCCCGACACCGCCTGCAAGACCGGTTTTACGGTGAAATCCTGCAGCGCGCGCAGTTCGGCCAGATCCAGTCGACCGCTCGTGTCTTCCAGCACATATTGGTAGATCCAGCCCACACCGCTGGCATCCGGGCCCAGGGTAGGGGTCACGCCGGGCGGCAGCAGTTGCTGCACCCGGCCGAGTTGTTCCAACACCCGTGTGCGCGCCCAGTAGATGTCCGTGCCGTCCGCAAAAATGGCGTAGGTGAAGCTCATCCCGAACATGGAGTAGCCACGCACCACGCGCACACCCGGCGTGCTTTGCAGGGTCCGGACCAAGGGATAGGTGATCTGGTCTTCCACCAGATCCGGGCTGCGCCCCATCCATTCGGTGAAGACGATGACTTGCGGATCGGACAGGTCGGGAATGGCATCCAGCGGTGTCTTGCGGATGCTGTCCAGGCTCCACAGGACCAGCACCAGCGTGGTGCCGAACACCAGCCAGCGGTAGCGGACAGACCATTCGATGACGCGCTCGATCATCTCAATGCCCCGAGTGCGGAGCGACGGAGTCCGGCGTACCCGCCTTTTCCGGCAAAGGAGGTTCGGATCGGGCGCCGCCGCTGCCATGACCGCCGTGCGCCGTGCCACTCCCGGAAGCACGCAGCCGGCTTTCCGAATCGAGCAGGAACACGCCCGCAGCGACGACACGCTCGCCTGCGGATAATCCGGCGCGGATCTCCACCCGGTCCGGCAGGCGCAGACCCAGCACCACTGACCGGGGTTCGAAGCGGCCCGGCTCGGTGACGACGAACACATGTTGGGCCGGCCCGGTATCCACCACGGCATCACGGGGTACTGTGATCACCTCGCGCGACCGGGTGTGGAAATCCGCCGTGCCATACAGCCCGGGACGCAGTGCGCCGTCCGGATTGGGCATGGCAAAACGTACCCGCAAGGTGCGCGTGCGCTCGCTCAAGGTCGGATAGATGAAATCCACCCGCGCCTCGAAAGGGGGCCGTCTCGTGGCGGGAAACGCCAGCCGTGCCGATGTGCCCAGGGTGATCTCGGCTGCCGCCATCTCCGGCACCTCGGCCAGAATCCAGACCCGGGACAGGTCAGCGACAGTCATGATCTCGGTGGCGGCATCCACCGCCGTACCCACCGCGACGCCCCGGTGCAGGACGATGCCGCTATGGGGCGCCACCACAGTCACGAGGCGCTTGATTTCGCCGCGCCGCTCGATCTGCGTGATCTCCGCTTCTGTCATGCCGAGCACCTTCAGGCGCATGCGGGCGCTTGCCGCCACCACGCTGCGGGGCCCGGCGCTGGCCTGTTTCAAGGCGGCCAGGTATTCGGTTTGGGAGGAGAACAGCTCCTGCGAAAAAATCGCCGCCAGGGGTTGGCCCGCCCGTACCGTCTGCCCGGTGGTATTGACGTAAAGAGCTTCGATCCATCCCGCCACCCGCGTATGCATGTGCGAGACCCGGGATTCGTCGGGGACTACCGTGGCCACTGCCCGCAGTGGCAGGCTGAGCGTCTCCAGGCGGGCTGGCTCGGTGCGGATGCCAATGGCGGATAGGCGGCTGGGCTCCCACGCCACGGGAGCCCGGGGCGGAGCAAGCCCCTCGGCCGGGCGCGGGGAAGGGGACTCCGGACCGACGGGCGACTGGACTATTCTGTCTCTGGATATCTCATGGTGCTGCGAAAATGGCCAGCCGTGCCGGTGATGCTGGACGAACAGCACGCCGCCCAAAACCACGGCGCCGATCACGGCGCCGATGCCGGCAGGGAGCAGGGCAAAGCGTTTCCGCCCATCCAGGCTCATGATTCCTCCTCCTTGCTGTCGCTGTTCTCGTCATTGTCCTGGGACAGGTTGGACTCAAGCGGAGGGAGCAGTATGGGGACGGAAGGAATCATGAGTTTGGAAGGTGTCTCCCGCCCCCATTCACCTGTCGTCCGTTGCAGGCGTGCCCAGGCCAGCCCCAGACTGGCTTCGGCCATGACCAGTTCGCCCTGCGCCGACCACAGCGCCTGGGCCGCCTCGATCACACCCGTCAGGCCGCCCTGACCGGCGGCATAATTGGCCAAGGCCGGCGTCACAGCATTTTGGGCACGGGGCACCACTTCATCCCGAAACGCCATAAAGCGCGTCCGCGCGGCCTCGACCTGGTTGCGGGCAGCGGCTGCCTCGCCCTCGATCATGCGCCGCATCGCCTGCAAGTCGGCGCGCGCCATGTCCTCCATGGCCCGCGCTTCCCCCAACCCCGCCCGCAAACGCTCGCGCCAGAAGGGAATGCTGACGCCCACCATCAGCATCGCGCCACGACCATCCGCCATGGTGGAAGCCTGGCCGCCCCGCACCATGCCCATGGGCAGATACATGGCACGCATCACCTCCACCTCGGCTCGGGCCTGCTCGATCTCCGCCTCCCCGGCATGCAATTCCGGCCGCCGTTGCAGGGCCTGGGCATGCACCGTTTCCCAAGGCGGTGGGGCGGCATCGGTAATGGGGCCGGCCAGTTGCGGCACTGATGCGTCGACTGGACGACCCAAACCGGCATTCAACATGGCCTCGGCGGCTCGCACTTCCGCGGCCAGCGCCTGGCGCGCAGCGTCGAGTCGCGCCACTTCCACCTCCGCCCGCAAGACATCGGCCTGATTGCCCATGACCGCCGCATAGCGGGCAGCGGCGACGGTCACGAATTGGTGTGCCAATGCCAATTGCTGATCCACCACCTCGACCATACGTCGTCGCTCGTAGAGCATGAGAAACGCCGTCATCGCGTCCAGCTCCACGTCGAGGGCAGTGCGGTCGGTGTCGGCCCAAAGTCGTGCGGCCTCGGCCTGAGCCGAGCGCCGGCGATGGCCGCGAATGCCGGAGAGTGGAAAGCGCTGTTCGACGGTCACGCTCCAGTCGTAGCGGCGCCCGCTGCCTCCCTCTTCTTCCATCATCTCGTAGGGGTAATGGTCGATGGCGGGCGATATCATCGGATCTTCCAAGGCCGAGACGATGGCTGGTCGCTGATCCCCTGCGCGGGCCCGGGCTTGGGCGGCCGCCACTTCCGCCCGCTGTTCCCGGGCGATCCGCGGCACATCCTCCACACGCAAGGGGTCGGGCAGCTCGGCGGCCATGATGCCATCCCCCCCGGCCCACGACAGGGCGAACAGCAGTGCCAGCGCGCGGCGGAGCTGAAGACAGACACCTAACACCCTAGGACCCCATTATCTTTCCGAATAAAGCCGCATGAACGTGTCGTGAAGGACAGACAAGTCAAGGCGCCGCACCGATATGCCCTTCTTCCAACAGCAAGGGGTAAGCGGCAATTGACCTCTGCATTGAGTACGGTGACGCCGGCGATCATTTTTTCCCTCGCATGCCCATCCTCCACTCTTGTTGACTGTCACCTGCCGTCGATGAGTACGATCGCTCTCAAAAGCCACCTTCAGTGGTTTTGTTGCCGCTTCAGCTAATTAGCCTGCCAATCTTTCATTCTCCGGGGACTGTAGAGGTGTGCGTTAGGCACAGGTCAAGTGATTTTTTGGTGTGCCATCATCACCCATAGGGATCCGGCATCCGCGGATTGACCTGTGTATTGGGCGGTTTAGGCTGATCATCCGAAGGACGTCGGACAGATCCCGGAACTTGGCGTGGTGAGCGGGCGAGTATCGTGATGCCTCCCATATGCCGACCCTGATCGGCTTACTCCAACCCCAGCGTGCCGGCCAATGGGTATCGGGTGTATGGGCGCAATGACGAACGTCATCTCCAATTTATCGTCAAGGCAAAACGGTTGGGCTACATGCTATCTTGCTGAAAGACGTCCGGAAGGGCCGCGCTCGCATCGCGTTGACTTGACCTGTGCGCTGCGCACAGGTTGTAAGGTGTATTGAAGCAAGATTGCCCATTCGATCCCCCGCGATCCAGCCGACGAGAAGCCCGTGAACAATCGACCCGTCAATCTCAGCCG
>JBAUIG010000016.1:0-4833 GCA_049682735.1 Candidatus Macondimonas sp.
CCAGATCCCGCTCGAAGCGCAAGCCGCTGTCCACCGATGCCACAGGTACCCCACGGCTCGGGCTGGCCTGGCCATCGATCTCTATCTCCTCGGCCAGGCTGTATTGGGTTTGCCGATAGGCCAGGCGGGGATTGATGACATAACTGCCCCGATCCAAGGGTGTACCCAGCCCCAGCTCGGTATCCCAGCGCTCGCCCTGGCGGTTGCCATCCTGCCCGAAGCGCACGGCTTCGGTCCGCAGGTCATAGGCCAATGGCCCCAGGATGGGCTGGGGATTGCGGGTGCGGGCAACCAACTGGGGCAGGCGCTGAAAGGGCTCGGGCTCACCGCGCCGGCGCGGGTCAACCAGCTGGAATTCCTGGGCGCGCAGCATGAGATCCCATTGCGGCCCGCCATAACCCAGAGTGGCGCGCCGCTGCAGGTAGCGCGAGCTGGCGCGGGTGAGCGTCGTGCTCAAATCCTCGAAATAGCCGATGTCGCTCACCGAGGTGTAATCGATATCGGCCTGCCAATCGCGGGCCGGACGGGCATGGTGGCGATACGACCACAGCGTTCGATCCTCTTCCAGGATCCGGTCGTCGGGGAGATATTCGTTGTAGAGCATTCCCCGGCCATAGGGGCTGAGATAGCGATATTCGCTTTGCATCTGCAGGCCGCGCTTGCTCATCACCCGCGGCGTGAAAGTGGCGTCCTGCTCGGGCGCGATGTTCCAGTAATAAGGGGTTGCCAGATCCAGTCCGCGATCATTGGCCGTTCCCAGACGGGGCGCGAGGAATCCGCTCATGCGGTCATTGGTGATGGGAAACGCCAGCCAGGGTGTGTAGATCAGCGGCACATCCTTGAAAAACACCTGGGCATTGCGCGCCGTGCCCCGCCCGGATTCAAAGTCAAGCTTCACGTCCTGCGCCCTGAGATACCAGTCCCCGTCACCCTGATCGACCGGGCAGGTGGTGAAACGGACTTCCCGCAGCCGCGATGGGCCGTCCTGGGCGGTTCGGATGGTGCTGGCCACACCCCGGCCGGGCCGCTTGCGCAGATAGAACTGGGCATCCTCGAAACGACTATCACCACCCTGGGCCGCCACTCGCCCCACCCGCGCCTGCAAATCAAGCGCATCGGTGAGCACCGTCAGGCCCGATTCACCGGCCAGCACTTCCCGTGATCGGTCAAACAGCAGCTGTGGCGCCAGCAGGTGCGTCGTGCCCCGCTGCGCGACGACATTACCCTCCAGCATGCTGGCGCCCTGGGACAGCATGGAGGCGCGATCCGCGTCGATGAAGATGCGGGAATCGCGGGGATTGCCCGCAGGCAACTGCGCGTGCAGCGGCTCCAGAGGATTGACGGGCCCGCATACAGCAGGTGCCACCTCCGCTTCGGCATGGGGAGCAGCCGTCCCCACGCCCAGAAGAATGGCCAGACCCCGCGCGAAGCGCCACTGACGAGCGATGTTCTTTTTCGATACCATCCGCGACATCCGGAATTCAAGGCGCACTGGTGACGGATTCCAGGCGGGTTACCGCCAAGCGGCGCCAGCATAACAACTCTTAGTCATTGCGGAGTAATGCCCCATGCCCGCCTTGCCCGGCGCAAGCGATCCCGAACTGTGGCGGTGGGTGTGCCAGCAAACCTCCCAGCCCCCTCTGCGTTGGCAGCCCATCGCCGGCGACGCCAGTCTGCGCCGCTATCATCGGCTGCATTGGGCGGACCACTCGCGGGTGCTCATGGATGCCCGTGCGGAGCCGGCGAGCTGCGCCCCCTTCGCCCAAGTGGCCGGACTGTTGCGCACGGCTGGGGTGAACGCGCCGACCATCCTTGCCTGGGATGCGCCGCGGGGGTGGATGCTGCTCGAGGATCTGGGCGAACGCGCCTATCTCGACGCGCTGCAAACCGAACCTGCCGAACCCTTGATCCGCTCCGCACTGGAAGCACTGATCCGCTGGCAGGGCAGCAGCCGGCCGGATGTGCTGCCGCCCTATGATCGCGCCCGCCTCGCCGCCGAACTGGCCCTGTTTCCCGACTGGTATGTGGATCGTCACCTGGGCCAGCCTTTCACGACAGATCAGCAGCGCACCTGGGACGCGGTCGCATCGGCCCTCATCGATGCCGCCTTGTCCCAATCGCGGGTGTTTGTGCATCGGGATTTCATGGTGCGCAACCTGCTGGTGAGCTCGCCCAACCCCGGCGTGATCGATTTCCAGGACGCCCTGGAAGGGCCGGTGACCTACGACGTGGCCTCCCTGTTGCGGGACGCCTTCATCAGCTGGCCGGAAACGCAGACTCAGGAGTGGGCGCTCTTCTACTGGGAGCAGGCGCGGCGCGCGGGGATCGCGGTACCCGCCGAGGCCGCGGATTTCCTGCGCGACCTGGACTGGATGGGCGCGCAACGCCATCTGAAAGTGCTGGGCATCTTCGCCCGCCTGAGCCATCGCGACGGCAAGCCCCGTTATCTGGAGCAGGCGCCCCGGTTTCTGAGCTACCTGGACGCGGCGATCCATCGCCAGCCGGCGCTTGCGCCGCTGGGCGAACTGCTGGATGCCCTGCATCGACCCCGTACCGACCCATGAAATTGATGATACTCGCCGCCGGCCGCGGCACCCGCATGCGCCCACTGACCGACCAGCTTCCCAAGCCCCTGTTGCCGGTGGCGGGTCAGCCGTTGTTGTTCCATCACCTGATGCGTGCGGCCCGGGCCGGGCTGCGCGAGGTGGTCATCAATCTGGCCTATCGGGGCGCGGCCATTCGCGCTGCGGTGGGCGATGGCCAGGCGTTCGGTCTCAACGTGCGCTATTCCGATGAGGGAGAACACGCATTGGAAACCGGCGGCGGCATTGCCCGCGCCCTGCCCCTGCTGGGGCCTGAGCCCTTCATCGTGCTCAATGGGGATGTGTGGACAGACCATCCCCTGGACCGACTGGTACTGCCCGAGGGCGATCTGGCGCACCTGATCCTGGTGGACAATCCGGCCCATCATTTGCGCGGTGATTTCCATCTCGACGCCGCAGGCCGGGTCCATCCGGACGGCGCGCCGCTGCTCACCTTCGCAGGTCTCGGGGTCTATCACCCGGCCCTGTTCGCGGGCGCGCCGGACGGCGCCTTTCCCCTGGCCCCCTTGCTGCGCAACGCCATGAGCGCGGGACGGGTGAGTGGTGCGCACCACCGGGGGCTATGGGTGGACGTGGGGACGCCTGAGCGGCTCACGGCGCTGGAGCAGCGGCTCACGGATCAAAAATCCCGTTGAGCAGTACCCCCAACCGCCAACCGGCCTTGCGCAACTGGGTCTCGATCACCGGCCGATTGAAGGCGATTTCTGCTTCATCGATCACCCCATCGGCGGCCTGGGGATAGACCCAGTCCTCGGTCAGGCGAAAGCTTTCCAGCGCCCACGCCCCAGTCTCCCCGCCCGACCACTGGCGGCGCTCCCGCACCCCGATGCTGCGCGCCAGACGTGGCCCTTCGCGCCGCCAATCCCGCGCCCATCCCTCCAGCAGCAGATCGTCCCAGACCCGATGCAGATCCACCGGTTCCGGGCGCGTGCCATAGCGCACCATGCGCTGCGTGCCGCCCCGATCACTGGCATAGGCAACATGCAGCGGTTGATGGATATCGCCCACGAAGTGCCCCAGCAACTTGAGCGCCTCCAGCCGCCGAGGTATCGATTGCGCGGAATCGGCCAGGTCCGCGCGGGCCTCATCAATGGCGCGTACCACGCAGCCCACGCGCGGGCAATCGCGGTCACGGTAACGATCCGCGCCGGGCGAGAGATTCAGGTAATGCCAGGGCTTGAGGTCATCGTAGCGACGATCGGCGCGGATGCGGTCGGCCCAGGTACAACTGTCGGCGAAGCGGTGTGACCCGCGCTCGGCGCGCAGCAGCGCCTGGACTTCGCCGCGCGTGGTGGGGGTGAGCTGTTGCCAGGCGATCTCGCAGATCAGTCGATGACCCTCGCCACCCCAGCCCCAGGCCGGCGCGAAAGCGCTCAAGCCCAATACCAGCCAGGCCAAAACCCAGCGGGTGCGACAATTTACCGCACGCGGAAAGGCGCGCCGATTGATTACCATGGCGCGTTTGAAGGCATTGTGGAGATTCATCAATGCAATACGATCGCGGTCGGCATGACCGTCATTGAATCGACGCAGCCACGGGCGGTCAAGCGCGCGATGCGGATCGGTCGCTTTCACCAATGGCACATGCGGGCCGGGCTATGGATCGCGCTGGCCGTGATGCTGTGGGCGCTGAGCGGATTGGGGCATCCCGTCCTCTCGCGCTTCAACTCGAAGCCCCAGGCATTTCTGCCACCTCTCGCGCCGCTGAGCTTGTCCGGTCTGCTATCCCCACAAGCGGCTCTGCAAGCGGCCGGCTTTGATCGCTTCCAGGCGCTGCGTCTGTGGCAAGTCGACGGCGAGGATCCTGTTTATCGCGTCGAGGCGCAGGGGCAGGCCTACTGGATCAATGCCCGCACCGTCGCCCTGCATCCCGAGGGAGAACGCGCGTGGGCGGAACGGCTGGCGCGCCACTACGCGGGGGATCCGGGCAGTCCCATTGCCCATGCGCGGCTTTTGCATTCATTCAATAATGATTATCATTACATCGACCGACTGTTGCCGGTCCGGGAAATCGGTTTCGACCGCCCCGACGGCCTGCGGGCCTATGTGGAGCCGGCGTCGGGCCGGCGCCACCTTGACCGATCCCCGCAAGGACTGGACTGGAAATTGTTTCGCTGGATGCATACCTGGAGCCCGATTCAGCCTTCTCCCTGGGCGCGCGGCTTGATGCTGGGCCTTTTGCTCACCATCGCCGCCGTCGCCCTGGCCGGACTGACGGTGTACGCACGGC
>JBAUIG010000017.1:0-2712 GCA_049682735.1 Candidatus Macondimonas sp.
TTCCGGCACATCGGGCGGTGCTTCCGGTTGGACCACCGGCTGGCGGGTTTCAGGAGGCTTTGCCGGCGCCATCAGCGTTGGCGGATCGAGCAGCAGCGTATATTCCCGCACCAGCCGGCCTTCGGCCCAACTGATCTCCACCAGGAAAGTCAGAAAAGGATCCCGGATACTGTCCCGGCTGGTTACGCGGACAAAGGGCGCGCCCTCACCGGTCACAAGCTGGAACTGCAAGCCGGCCTGCTCAGGTCCAAGGTCAATTCCTGCGCGTTGATAGACCTCGCTCGGCGCCAGATTGACCCGGAGCGACTTGAGTTCGGTAGCGGTCACCGAGGTCAGCGGAATCCGCGCTTCAAGGGGTTGATTGAGATACGATTTCCCCTCAATGCTTCCAACCGCCAAAGCATGCGCCAGTGCAGGCGCCAGAAGGATCAGCGCCGCCGAGACAGCCCGAGTTTTTTTTCCAATCTGCACGCGGATCTCCCCAAGGTTATCGGTCGCATACCGGCAGGTCGAGGCAGTCGACCGTTTATTTTCAGTGATCCACTATAGCCCGGCCAATGGCGGGACATGAACCATCCGCGGGTACACGCTTCGAACGGAAATATCGGCGGCCGGGGGAAAACTTGAACCGAAGCCTCGCCTTGGCTTGGAAAAACGGTTATCCGCTCGGATCAGGCATGATGGGCTCGCAGAATGCCGAGCATCCGCCGCAACGGTTCAGCCGCCCCCCACAGCAGCTGGTCCCCCACCGTAAACGCCGCCAAATATTCCGGCCCCAGATTGAGCTTGCGCAGCCGCCCCACCGGCACCTGGAGCTGACCGGTCACTGCGGCTGGCGTCAACTCGCGCATCGTCCGCTCGCGGTCATTGGGAATCACGCGCACCCAGTCGTTGGCGGCAGCGATCAGTGCCTCGATTTCGCTCAAGGGCAGGTTCTGGCGCAGCTTGATGGTCAGGGCCTGGCTGTGGCAACGCATGGCACCGACACGGACACACAGGCCGTCGATGGGCACCGGCCGATCCATACGGCCGAGGATCTTGTTGGTCTCGGCCTGACCTTTCCACTCCTCCCGGCTTTGCCCGTTTTCCAGCGCCATATCGATCCAGGGAATCAGGCTGCCGGCCAGCGGCACCCCGAATTGAGACGTGGGGAAAACGGGATTCCGCAAGGCTTCGGTGACGCGCCGGTCGATGTCCAGGATACTGCTCGCCGGATCGGCCAGATTCTCGGCCACCGCCCCGTGCAGCGCGCCCATCTGGGCCAGCAGTTCACGCATGTTCTGGGCCCCGGCCCCGGACGCGGCCTGGTAGGTCATGGCACTGACCCATTCCACTGCATCAGCGGCAAACAGGCCGCCCAAGGCCATCAGCATCAGGCTCACGGTGCAGTTGCCGCCGATGAAGTCTTTCACACCGCGCGCAAGCGCCGCGTCGATCACCGGTCGGTTGACCGGGTCCAACACGATCACCGCATTCTCGGTCATGCGCAGGGTGGAGGCCGCATCGATCCAGTAGCCTTGCCAGCCCGCCGCGCGCAGGGCCGGATGAATGGCCTTGGTGTAGTCGCCCCCCTGGCAGCTGAGGATCACGTCCATTTCCCCCAGGGCCGCCAGGTCATGGGCATCCCGCAGCGGCGCAACCGGACCCCCTACGTCTGGGGCCGCGCCGCCCACCTGGGAGGTCGAGAAGAACACCGTCTGATGGATGCGAGCAAAATCCCCCTCGGTTCGCATCCGCTCCATGAGCACCGAACCCACCATGCCGCGCCAACCGACCAGCCCCACTCGCATCGCCATCAACTGCTCTCCTTCCTTCTGTCCTTCGTCTTCGCGTTGGCTGAGCCTAGCCCAGCGCCGCCACCACGGCATCGCCCATGGCAACCGTACCCACCGTGGCCTCATCCGGCCGGGCGATATCCGCGGTGCGCAGCCCCTGATCGAGAACGCGGCCCACGGCAGCCTCGACCCGCTCGGCCAGATCGGCACGGCCCAGGCTGTAGCGCAACATCATCCCCAAGGACAAGATCGTCGCCAACGGATTGGCCACGCCCCGGCCGGCGATATCTGGGGCCGAGCCATGGATCGGCTCATAGAGCCCCTTGCCGTCGGCGTCCAGGGAGGCGGACGGCAGCATGCCGATCGAGCCGGTGAGCATGGACGCCTCATCGGAAAGAATGTCGCCGAACAGATTGCCCGTCACCATCACGTCGAACTGCTTGGGATTGCGCACCAACTGCATGGCCGCATTGTCCACCAGCATATGACTCAAGGCGACGTCCGGGTACTCGGCCGCCACCTCGCACACCACATCGCGCCACAGCTGCGTGGTCTCCAGCACGTTCATCTTGTCCACCGAACACAGCCGGCCCTGACGTTTTTGCGCGGCCTGGAAGGCGACATGGGCGATGCGGCGGATTTCCGACTCGCTGTAGATCATGGTGTTGATGCCCACGCGCTCGCCATTGCGGGTCTCGATGCCGCGCGGCTCGCCGAAGTACACATCACCGGTCAGCTCGCGCACGATCAGGATGTCCAGACCCGCCACCACTTCGGGCTTCAGGCTCGATGCGGCGGCAAGCTGGGGAAACACCACCGCCGGGCGCAGGTTGGCAAACAGGCTGAGATCCTTGCGGATGGCGAGCAGGCCCCGCTCGGGGCGCTGCGGCCGCGGCAGGCTGTCGTAGCGCGGCCCGCCGACGGCGCCCAGCAATAT
>JBAUIG010000018.1:0-1780 GCA_049682735.1 Candidatus Macondimonas sp.
GCCCTGCACGGGTTGGGGCTCATTCCGAAAGCCGGGCTGGCGGGGAATCGAGAGGGCGAAGGCATTGCCACAGCCCAACTGCACGTAAGCAAGTAGAGATACGTCAAGATGTTGATATCCACCACAATCATGGCCAGCTTGGTCAAATGCCGCGGGCAATATCGACTGCCTTGAATTTCTTGCCTAGGAAACCTTCCCTGACATGCCAGACGGTGTGCACTTCATTGCCACCGCACGAATTCGACTGGTTTCGCGGCTGTTTGGTGGGATCGAGCGGATGGCTGGGAGTCGCGCGTTCGACGACGAAATTCAGTTCGAGGCCTTCTCATGTGAAATCAGCAAGTCACCGCTCTTGCACTTCCCTTGAAACCGTAATCCGCTGTTATCGGAGGATGCTTCACTGAGCTGCCGGCGTGTCGAGGGGAAAATGGCAGCGCACTGCGCGCTCGGGACTCAGGGATCTGAGCGTGGGCATCTCGTCCTTGCAGCGCGCCTGGGCGCGCGGACAG
This sequence comes from Candidatus Macondimonas sp., assembly GCA_049682735.1. GTDB lineage: Bacteria > Pseudomonadota > Gammaproteobacteria > UBA5335 > UBA5335 > Macondimonas. The sequence continues at coordinate 510 of JBAUIG010000018.1, forward strand.
CGCGGATGGAAAGCGCATCCCGACGGCGGATCGAGGGGCGAAGGCATTTCCCCCAGCACCGTGGGCTCACGCCGTGCGCCCACCTGGGGTTCGGGGATGGCGTCGAGCAGGCCGCGGGTGTAGGGATGCCAAGGGGTCTGGAACACCGCCTCGGCCGGCCCGGCTTCAACCGTCTGCCCCAGGTACATGACCTGGATGCGGTGGCTGATGTGGCGCACCACGGCCAGATCGTGCGCGATGAATACGAGCCCCAGTCCCTGTTCGGCCTGCAGGTCCTGCAACAGGTTCACGATCTGGCCCTGGATCGACACATCCAGCGCCGACACCGGCTCATCACACACGAGCAGCATGGGGCGCAGCATCAACGCCCGCGCGATGCCGATGCGCTGACATTGGCCGCCGGAGAATTCGTGAGGGTAGCCATCCATGGCGTCCGGCGCCAAGCCCACCCGTTCCAGCAGCGCCAAGGCCCGGGCGCGGATCGCGAGGCGCGTCATCGCGGGCTCGTGGATGCGCACCGGCTCGGCCAGAATCTGGCTCACCGTCATGCGCGGGTCGAGGCTGGCCAGCGGGTCCTGGAACACCATCTGGGCATGGCGGCGATGGGCACGAAGCTGCCGCCGCGACAGGGCCGTCAAATCCACGCCCTGCAAGGCCACCGTGCCGGCATGGATCGGCGTCAGCCCCAACAGGGCGCGACCGAGGGTGGATTTCCCGCAGCCCGACTCCCCCACCACACCCAGCGTTTCCCCCGCGGCGAGGCTCAGGCTCACGCCGTCCACGGCGCGCAGCCAGCGTCGGCGCCGCAACAGGCCGCCGCTTACCGGGTAATGCACCGCGAGATCGTGCGCTTCCAGCAAGTTGGCGCTGCTCATGCGTTTGCTCCCATTTCCGGGCCGATTGCGGGAACTTGCCAGTGGCAGCGCCGGCCGCGCGTCTCCGATTCGTCTTCCCACGCGGGTCGGACGGTGGCGCATATCGCCATGGCATGGACACAGCGCGGCACAAAGGGGCAACCCGCCGGTCGCGTGCGGGGATCGGGGGGATGGCCGGGGAGAGTGGCCAGCCGCCGCGCGCCATTCTGGCGACTGGGCAGGGATTCCAGCAGCCCCTGGGTGTAGGGATGGCGAGGATGTTCGAGCAATGCGGCCACGGGTCCCTGCTCCACTCCTTCTCCGGCGTACATCACCAGCATGCGATCGCATACGGCGGCCACCACGCCCAGATCGTGGGTAATGAGCAGCATGGCCGTGCCGAGATCCCGCCGCAGG
>JBAUIG010000019.1:0-4799 GCA_049682735.1 Candidatus Macondimonas sp.
ATTGGGACTCTGGCGGGATTGGTCGGCGATCGCTGGAGCCTGGGTTTCGTGGTCGAAACGGAAAAGCAGGTGATCGAACACATCCAGAATCATCTGGGGCGCTTGCCCGCGGCGGATGCCAAGAGCCGAGCCATCCTGGATCAGATGGAACGTGACGAAGTCCACCATGGCGATACGGCGCGCCGGGCCGGGGCACGAAATCTGCCCGGCCCCGTTCGACGGCTCATGCATGCGGTTTCCCGCATCATGACCCGGGGCGCCTATTTCTTCTGACCGGCCCGTCCGCGCTGGTTCTGCAAGGCAGGCTCCCCGCCCCATTCGTTGACCTTGCGCATGTTGCGGCCGTAGAAGATCTCCAGCATTTCATGGCGCAACTGCTTGCGAATCGCCTGGCGCTCCTTGGGATCCAGCTCGGCCTCCGACTCCCCGAACAAATAATCATCCAGCCGGAAATCCCGCAGGATCATCTTGGTGTGGAAGATGTTTTCCTGATAGACGTTGACATCCATCATCTGGTAGCGCGACAGGGTATCGCGGCTCAGATAATTCTGGACTGAATTGATGGAGTGATCGATGAAGTGCTTGCGGCCACTGATGTCACGGGTGAAGCCGCGCACGCGGTAGTCGATGGTGACGATATCCGACTCAAAGCTGTGCAATAAATAATTCAAGGCCTTGAGTGGTGAGATCACCCCACAGGTCGAGACATCGATGTCTGCCCGGAACGTGCTGATGTTCTTGTGCGGATGACTTTCGGGATAGGTGTGAACCGTGATGTGGCTTTTGTCCAGATGGCCCAGCACAGTTTCCGGCAGCGGACCGGGGGATTCGCTGTTGTCGGACTCCTCCGGATCGACGGGACCTTCAGAGATGAGCATGGTCACGCTCGCGCCCTGGGGATCGTAATCCTGGCGGGCGATATTGAGTACATTGGCGCCGATGATGTTCGCTACATCCGTGAGGATGGTGGTGAGACGCTCGGCGTTGTAGGCCTCGTCGATGTACTGGATGTAGCGCTCGGTTTGCTCATCGGTGCGCGCATAACAGACATCGTAGATATTGAAACTCAACGACTTGGTCAGGTTGTTGAAGCCGTGCAGCTTGATCTTGTTGGACGATAGCAGCAATGCCCGATCCTCCCGATCCGATATAAAGGGACCCAGTGACTCTATCCCACATGCCCTGGTCCAAGCAGGCTGCTCAAACCATGCGACCCGGCGGGAAGAAAAAACCCCGAAGCGACCGGCCTACCGAACGCTTCAGGGGGCGCAGATTATACGGCAACCCTAGCCTGTTGTCTCGCCTGGCAAGCTATAGGGCACTCGTCTCCCGAATTTCGAAATCGTGGGTGATTTCAGCCGTCTTGCCCAGCATGATCGAGGCCGAGCAATATTTTTCCGCCGACAGCTCGACCGCCCGGCGCACCTGCGGCTCGCCCAGATCATGCCCGGTCACGATGAAAGAAATATGAATGCGGGTGAATATCTTGGGATCCGTCTCGGCCCGTTCGGCGCTGAGCTCGGCTACGCAATCCGTGATGCGCTGACGGCTCTTGCGCAGGATCTGCACCACATCGAAGCTGGCACAGCCCCCCATGCCCAGCAGCAACATCTCCATGGGCCGCACACCGAGGTTACGCCCACCGTTCTCTGGCGGCCCGTCCATCACCACCGCATGACCGCTGCCCGACTCGCCGAGAAAGGTCGCATCTTCCACCCACTTGATCCGCGCCTTCATGTCACCCTCTCCTCAAGCCCTTGTCGTACCGAATAATTCCTGCAGGCGTGCGCCCGGATCGGGAGCGCGCATGAATGCCTCGCCCACCAGAAACGCGCCGATGTCGTGTGCGCGCATGGCCGCCACATCCGCCGCGGTGTGGATGCCGCTTTCGGTCACCACCAGCCGGCCAGCGGGAATCAGTTCCAGGAGATCCCATGTTGTTTCGAGGCGAGTCGCGAAGGTGCGCAGATTGCGGTTGTTGATCCCGATCAGCACCGAATCCGGCAATCGCAACGCGCGCTCGAGCTCCAAGGCATCATGGATTTCCACCAAAACCGCCAAGCCAAGAGCGCGCGCCAGCGCCTCCAGTTCGGCCAGTAGCTCATCCGCCAATGCCGCCACGATGAGCAACACGCAGTCGGCCCCCATGTGGCGGGATTCCCAGATCTGGTAGGGATCGATCATGAAATCCTTGCGCAGAACCGGCAGGTCACAGGCCGCCCGAGCCGCCAGGAGGAAGGCAGTGGCGCCCTGAAAAAAATCCCGATCGGTGAGCACCGACAGGCAGGCTGCTCCACCGGCGGCATAAGAGCGAGCGATGGCAGCAGGATCGAAATCCGCCCGCAGCAGCCCCTTGCTCGGGGAGGCGCGCTTGATCTCGGCAATCACCGCCGATTCCCCTCGCGCCATCCGATCCCGCAGGGCGCCGGCAAAATCCCGCAAGGGTGCCGCCTCCTGAGTGCGCTCTTGCAAGGCCGGCAAGGGCAGGCGGGCGCTGGACTCGGCCACCTCCTCCCGCTTGCGTGCCAGAATACGCGTCAACACATCATCGGCTGGGGTCATGATCGTCATTCAGCAAGTTCTCTCGATCGCTGCGCCAAGCGGTCCAGTCGCCTGCCGGCTTCGCCGCTGTCCACCGCCGCAGTCGCCAGCGCCATGCCTTCGGCCAGATCATCCGCACGCCCTGCCACATGCAGCGCTGCGGCGGCGTTGATCAGCACGATGTCCCGCGCCGCCCCCATCGCGCCCGCAAAGACCCCCCGCATCAAGGCCAGACTTTCGCCCGGCGACCCAATCTGCAGAGACGCCAGCGATTGCCGCGGCAGCCCGAAATCCTCCGGCGTGAGCAGGCGGTTGATCACCTGTCCGTCGCGCAATTCCGCCACCCGGGTCGGCGCCTGGATGCTGATCTCATCCAGCCCATCCTCGGCGTGCACCACCATCACATGGCGGCTCCCCAGAGCGCCAAGCACCTGGGCCAGGGGCTCCACCCAGACGGCATCGAATACCCCCAGCAACTGGTTGGGCGCCCGCGCCGGGTTGGTCAGGGGACCCAGCAGATTGAACAGCGTGCGCACGCCCATCTCCCGACGCGGACCGATGGCATGCCGCATGGCCCCGTGGTGTGCTGGCGCGAACAGAAAGCCAACGCCCAGCTCGTCGATGCAGCGGGCCACCGCATCAGGCGCAAGGTCCAGCCGCACGCCGGCCGTCTCGAGCACATCCGCGCTGCCGCTGCGGCTGGATACAGAGCGATTGCCATGCTTGGCCACCCGCCCTCCGGCGGCCGCCACCACAAAAGCCACGGCGGTGGATACATTGAACAAGCCGCGCCCGTCGCCTCCCGTTCCACAGGTGTCAACGAGGTAGCGCGTGTCGGCCACCGGGACCGGGGTGGCCAGCTCGCGCATGACCCGGGCCGCGGCCGCGATTTCCGTGACCGTCTCGCCCTTCATCCGCAAGCCCACCAGCAAGCCGCCAATCTGGGCGGGGGTTGCGTGACCCGACATGATGGTATGCATGACCGAGGTCATTTCGGCATCGACGAGGTCCTCGCGGGCGATCAACCGGGCGATGGCCTGCGGCAAATCCATGTCGCCCACTGTCAGGCCGCCCGCGCCGGTCGGTCGAACTCGAGGAAGTTCCGCAGCAAGGCATGACCGTGCTCGGTCAGGATGGACTCGGGATGAAATTGCACGCCTTCCACTGCCAGATGGCGATGCCGCATGCCCATGATTTCCTCCCGCCTGCCATCGGCTTCCGCAGTCCAGGCCGTCACCTCCAGACAGTCGGGCAAACTATCAGGGGCAACCACCAGGGAATGGTAGCGGGTGGCGGTGAACGGGCTGGGCAAGCCGCGGAACACACCCTGACCAGTGTGATAAACGGCAGAGGTCTTGCCGTGCATGAGTCGCCGTGCATGGACGATGCGCGCGCCGAAGGCCTGGCCAATGCTCTGGTGGCCCAGGCACACGCCGAGAATGGGGATTTCACCGGCGAACCGCGTAATGGACGGCACCGAAATTCCCGCTTCATTGGGCGTACAGGGACCGGGGGAAATCACGATGTGGCTCGGAGCGAGCGCTTCGATCTGATCCAGCGTGATCTGGTCGTTGCGATGCACCGCCACCTCACAACCCAACTCGCCCAGATACTGCACCAGGTTGTAGGTGAAGGAGTCGTAGTTGTCGATCATCAACACCATATCGCCAGCATCCTATTGTTTAGACTGGATAAAACTCCAGCGCATGCCTTTCGCTGGCTGCTTGTATATCTGGATTTCTCGCCGACACCCAATAAAGCGCAGCGGGCCTATTCTCACCCAGAAACCACCTTCAATGAACCCCAAGAAGCAGCCAAGACCCATACAGATCGCCCGAAGCCTGCATCCAGTTCATGCAGCATGCACATGGAGTCGCGCTTCAGACCGGCCAGGACGGCATCGAAGGCTTGATCCGCGAAAGGGGGGCGTGGTCCACTGGGCCCACTGCCTCAGCGCGGCGCTGATGAACTCCGGGCCATTGTCCAGGCGCAGGCGTTGGGGCGCACCGCGTAGCTCGACCAGATCGTTCAGTGCCCGGACCACGCGCGGAGACGGCAGGCTGGTGTCGATCTCGATCCGCAGCGACTCGCGGTTGAAATCGTCGTTGACGTTGAAGGTGCGGAAGCGCCGCCCGGAGCACAGCGCATCGGCCATGAAGTCGGCCGACGGTGTGGTTGGCCTAGCCGGGAAGCCCCAAGGGCGGACCCAGATCAAGCCCCTCACCATATCGCAGAGCCATAAACGACCTGCACTATAG
>JBAUIG010000020.1:0-1777 GCA_049682735.1 Candidatus Macondimonas sp.
CTGATGCTGGAACCCAACGCGGAACAGGGGATCGGTGAATTTACCCCCGTGCCCTCAGTCGCGCTCCTCATCGGCCCAGAAGGTGGCCTCGATCTCCGCGAGCAAATTCTCGCCCGCGAACACGGCTTCCAGGCACTCCGGCTCGGTCCCCGCGTCCTGCGCACCGAGACCGCCGCCCTCGCCGCCATCACCGTCCTGCAATCCCGCTGGGGTGACCTGACCTGAGGTCGCCGCCGTGGCGGCCGATTGATCCAGCAGCCTGGCCAGCCATTCCAGATCCGGGATCAACATCTCGCTGCGGGCGAAGTTCACCCGGAACAGCACCGGCGCCTGTCGATCCTTCTCGGTCAAGGGCAAGGGCCGCGCCTGATCCGGGGTAACCGGCACCATTTGCGGATAGCCCTGAATCAGGATGCCCACATGCGCAGTTTGACCCGCATGCGGTAGACGCAACACCGCCACCCGCGTTCGCGGACCGGGTTGGGGTGAATCGTCGCCATACAGGGACTCAAAACACAGCACAGGCAAGGTCCCCTCGCGCCAAGCCATGGCGGGCGACGGAGAAAGCGTGTCCATTCCTGTGGGGAGCGGAACGATTTCCACCACCGCCCCATAAGGCACCAGCAGACGCTGGCTGACCAATGGCAGCACCTGGCAATAAAGCAAGCCCGGTAACACGTCCATTAAATCGACCCATCAGTCAGGCCAATACGCGGCGGCTGCGTCAGCTGGCCGATGGTTTCAAGCAACTCCGCCTCTTGATAAGGCTTGCCCAGATAGGCGGCAGCGCCCAGATCCAGGGCGCGATTGCGGTGTTTATCTCCGGTTCGTGAGGTAATCATGACCACGGGAATGACCTGTAGCGCCGCATTGGATTTGAGGTTGGCGAGCAATTCGAAGCCATCCATACGCGGCATTTCGACATCCAGCAGGATCAGGTCCGGCAGTTGCTCCTGGATTTTCTGCAATGCCTCGACGCCATCGCGGGCGGTCATCGCCGTCATGGCATGCTGTTCCAGCAGGCGCGCAGTCACCCGCCGTACGGTAATGGAATCATCCACCACCATGACGCGCAGCACCCGCGCACCAGCCACTGCCGTCCCTTGATCACCCTGCGAGAGGCCTTCAGCTCCCAATCTCCCGCGGGTATCCACCAAGGACTGCAAATCCAGAATCAGCACCACCCCCCCATCAATGAGCAACGTGGCGCCGCTAATCCCTGGCACTGCCGCGACACGCGAACCCACCGGGCGTACCACCACCTCCTGGGTTCCCAGCAAGCTGCCGGCGACCAGCGCCCAATGCAGACCCGCCACATTCACCAGCAACACCGGATGTTCGCCTTCCAGTTTCGCTTCACCGCTCTCCGGCATGCCCAACAGGGACGCCAGCCCCACCAGGCGGTAATCCACATCGAGATGGTTGAGATGAGTCAGTCTCCCCTCCTGCCATTGCACCAATTGGTCGGCATACAGCCGCATTACACCCTGGATTCCGGACATGGGAACGGCGTAGCGCTCCGGCCCTACTTTCAGCAACAGGCAATCACTCACCGCCAGGGTGTAGGGCAGCCAGATACGGAAGGTACTGCCCTGATCCTGTCGGGAAAAGATTTCCAGGCGCCCGCCGCAGGCCTTGATCTGGTTGTGCACTACATCCATCCCCACCCCACGTCCGGCAATCTGGCTGACCTGCTCGGCCGTGCTCAATCCAGGCGCAAGAATGAGATGGAAGACCTGGGTTTCGCTCAGTTGCTCATCCGGTCCCACCAGGCCGC
>JBAUIG010000021.1:0-1931 GCA_049682735.1 Candidatus Macondimonas sp.
ATGGGCGTTGCACGCGGGGAACAATCCGGCAACACGTTCACGCGCCCAGTGGTGCAAACCGCTTTATCGCCCAAGTGAACGCCATCCAGCAGACTCACCTGGGCTCTCGCGGTTTATCTGTTTCCACCTCACGGCGCGCCCATCGCGGTTTCCCAACCCCGTGTGCGCGAGACGGCCTCACGCCAGCGCGCCATGCGCTTACCCGCCTCGTCGCGGGAGATGGCCGGCTCGAACACCCGCCCGGAGCGCCAATAGGCCCCGATGTCGGCAATCGAACCCCACACCCCGGCCTGAAGGCCAGCGAGATAGGCCGCGCCCAGGGCCGTTGTCTCCTGGATGTGGGGCAGCACCACCGGCACACCCAGCAGGTCGGCCTGGATCTGCATCAACAGGGCGTTGGCGGTTGCGCCGCCATCGACCCGCAGCGCCTCGATCGGTTGGGCTGCATCCGCCTGCATGGCCTGGAGCAATTCGGCGGACTGAAACGCAATGGCTTCCAGCGCAGCGCGGGCAATGTGCGCGCGGGTCGCGCCGCGGGTGAGTCCGAACAGGGCGCCGCGAGCGGCGGGATCCCAATACGGCGAACCCAGGCCCACGAATGCCGGAACCAGGAAAACCCCGCCCGCGTCGGGCACCGAGGCGGCCAAGGCTTCGATCTCCCCCGAGCTGCGGATGATGCCCAGCCCGTCGCGCAGCCACTGCACCAGCGCGCCGGCCACGAAGATACTGCCTTCCAGGGCATAGGCGGGGGTTGCGTTCGATTGAGCGGCGGCAGTCGTCAGCAGACCGTGGGACGATGGCGTCATGAGCTCGCCCGTATGAAGCAGCATGAAACAGCCGGTGCCGTAGGTGTTTTTCACCATCCCCGGCACCGTGCAGGCCTGACCGAAGAGGGCCGCCTGCTGGTCTCCGGCGACGCCGCCGATGCGCACCGGCGCGCCGAGCCAGTCCGCCTCGGTCGTACCGAAATCGGCCGCCGAGGCAAACACCGCCGGCAACATCGCGCGCGGCACACGCAAGTGGTCCAGCAGGGCATCGTCCCAAGCGTTGGCGCGAATATCGAACATCAGGGTGCGCGAGGCATTGGTGACGTCGGTGGCGTGCACGCGACCCCCGGTCAGGCGCCAGATCAACCAGCTATCGACCGTGCCGAAAGCCAGTTCGCCGCGCTCGGCGCGCGCACGGGCGCCGGGCACCGCATCCAGGATCCACGCCAGCTTGGTGCCGGAAAAATAGGGATCGATCAGCAGCCCGGTGCGCTCGCGGAACAGGGCCTCCAGCCCCTGAGCCTTGAGTGCATCGCAGGCGGCGGCGGTGCGGCGATCCTGCCAGACGATGGCGTTGTGAATCGGCCGCCCGGTGGCGCGTTCCCAGACCAATGTGGTCTCGCGCTGGTTGGCGATGCCCAGCGTCACCAGCTCCCGCGCCCCGATGCCCGCTTGTGCCAGCGCCTGGCGCGCGGTGTCGAGCTGGCTTTGCCAGATCACCTCGGGATCATGCTCGACCCAGCCCGGCTGGGGATAGATCTGCGCAAATTCCTGCTGCGCCAGCGCCACCAGTGCCCCGTCGGTATCGAACACGAGGGCGCGCGAACTGGTCGTTCCCTGGTCCAGGGCCAACAAATAAGCCATGTCGTTTTCCCTCCCTCTGCTCAACGTCCCTGTTCCCGAATCGTTTTATCCCGCGCGCCACCTGGGTCTGCGCGCGAGCGAACGTCCTCGACCCTGTTATGGCTCAGCGCCCCTTTGGCCTCGCATCGAGCCAGGCTTGCAGACGCGCGGTGGCATCGGGCGGCGCCCCCAACCCCAGTTTGGTGCGCCGCCACAGGATGTCCTCGGCCGTGCGCGCAAACTCTTCCCGCACCAGATAGTCCAGTTCACAAGCATACAGGCCCGGCAGCACCGCCTCCCCCAGGCCGGCGAGATCGCTCA
>JBAUIG010000022.1:0-3956 GCA_049682735.1 Candidatus Macondimonas sp.
TCACCCTCGCCTATCGGACGCCGTGACCACCCAGGCGCCCCGCTGCAGATCCAGCCCGGTCGCGCGCGCCCTGCTCGCGGCCTTGGCTGGACATGCCCTGCTGTTGGGCGTCCTGATCACTTCATCCAACCAACCCCCCAATTCCGCGTCCGGGGCGATTCCGGCCCTGATGCTGGTGCAGATCCCCGCCACACCAACGCCGGCTGAATCCGCCCCCGCACCAAGCGAACCGCCGACAGATCGCAAGCGTCCCGCAACAACATCCGCGGCACGCCCCTCCGTGACAGCAAAAGGTGCGACATTGCCCCTGGTGGACCGTGAATCCGGGCCCGTCCCCAGTGCGCAGGCGGCCAATGCCGCCCCAACTGCCGCCCCCGCGGCCGAGTCAGCTCCATCCGCCACGATCATGCCGCCCACTCCGTCCCCGGACCGGTCAACGCAACCGGATGTGGAATCGTCCGTGCCGACGGTGGATGACCTGAATGCCGCTCGCGGCAACATCCAAAGCCGCATCCACCGGGATTTCAGACGCCACTTCAGCTACCCGCCCCTGGCCCGCCGCCATGGCTGGGAAGGAGCGGTGCGACTGGGCTACGATGTGACCCCCGAAGGCCGGGTGATCAATGTCCGCGTGCTGGCGAGCTCAGGCCACCTCGTGCTTGACCGCGATGCCCAGGAAACCCTGAGCCGGATTCCGCCCCTGGGACTCACCGGCTGGCCCCGACCCATCGAGGCGCTGGAACTGGCTGTTCACTACCAATTGATGGAGGGATGAAGTGGGACACCGCTTGTCGAAGATCTACACCCGCACCGGCGACGCCGGCACCACGGGACTGGGGGATGGCACGCGCGTGCCCAAGGACCATCTGCGGGTCGAAGCCTTCGGCACCGTCGATGAACTCAACGCCCTCATCGGTCTGCTGCGCACCGCCGGTCTGCCCACCGAATGGGACCGCCCGCTGGATGAAATCCAGCATGCCCTGTTCGATGTCGGCGGCGAGCTGTGCATCCCCGGCCGGGAGAGCATCCGCGCCGAACAGGTGAGCGCCCTGGAAAGCTGGCTGGATCAGTTGAATGCAGACCTTGCGCCACTCAAGGAATTCATTCTGCCCGGTGGTGCGCCCGGCGCGGCCTGGGCGCATCTGGCCCGCACGGTGTGCCGACGGGCGGAACGGCGTGCCTTCACTCTGGCACGCAGCGAGCCGGTCAACCCAGAGACCCTGCGCTACCTCAACCGCCTGTCGGATCTGTTGTTTGTGCTGGCGCGCGCCGTGAATCGCCATGTCGGCGTCGGGGATGTCCTGTGGCAGCCGGGTCGCCACGCCGCCGCATTGCCCGCGCCATCTGCACCGGAGCCCGCGCCATGAGCGACTGGCAGGATGTGGCCCCCGCTGCCGATCTGGCGGAAGGGGCGTATGTCAGCAAGGAGATCGACGGCATCCGCATCGCGGTGTTCCGGGTCGACGGCGCACTCTATGCCATCGAAGATGTCTGCACGCACGACGGGGGCCGCCTCACCGGCGGACCGCGCATCGGTTGCCGCGTCATCTGCCCCCGCCACGGCGCCGCCTTCGACCTGGCCACCGGGGCCGTGCTCGCCCCGCCCGCCTACAGCCCGATCGCTACATTCCCGGTGCAAATCGCCGCCGACTGGATCCAGATCCAGATTCCGGATAGTTTCTAAAGCGAGCGCACATGAATCGCTCGCCTTTCGCCAGGGATCTGGGTCAAGGCTTGCCGGTAACAATGTAAACCCAAGGACGGGAACATTTCAGATGAAATCAATCAGGCGCTTGAAAAAACCGTTACACACAGCCTGGATCACCAGCTTGTTCTGTCTGGTCATCGGCAACACACCGCTGCATGCGGCCGCGCCGCCTGATGACAGCGCACATACCCGCTACCCGATTGTTTTGGTGCATGGATTCGCCGGCTTCGACAAACTGTTTGGCTTTGTGGACTATTGGTTCGGCATTCCCAAGGCACTGCGTGCGGCAGGCGCGGAGGTCTATGTCGCGCAGGTATCGGCGGCGAATTCCACCGAGGTACGCGGCGATCAACTCATCGTGCAGATTGAAGCCATACGACGCAGCAGCGGCGCCGACAAGGTCAATTTGATAGGGCACAGCCACGGCGGCCCCACGGTCCGCTACGCTGCCGCCGTGCATCCGGAGTGGGTTGCATCGGTCACCTCCATCGGCGGCACGAACAAGGGCTCGGAAATGGCCGATTTCGTCCAGAAATTAACGGGGGAAGACACCTTGCGCCAACGCGCCGTCTTCGGACTCGTAACAGGCCTAGGCCACGTGATCGACTTCACCTCGGGCGGCGGACTTCCCCAAAGCGGTCGCGGCGCCATGAACTCCCTAACGCGGCAAGGGGCTGCCACGTTCAGCCAGCGTTTCCCGCAAGGCGCGCCGGCTGGTTGTGGCGAGGGTGATCACGAGGTGAATGGCGTCCGCTACTATTCGTGGGGCGGCGTACGCCACTGGACGACCGGCATTGATCCTTCCGACTTTCTCATGTGGCTGACGGGTTTGCCTTTCTCGGAGCCCAATGATGGTCTCGTGGGCCGTTGCAGCAGTCATCTGGGACAAGTCATCCGCGATGACTACCCCATCAACCATCTGGATGAAATTAACCACGTTCTCGGGCTACACGGCTTTGAAGATACCGACCCCGTCCAGCTGATGATTGAACACGCCCAGCGCTTGAAGGCCGCAGACCTGTAGTCGTCGCGCGCCGGCCCTACGCCTGGGAATGTCCTGAATCCAGGCGTTGCGCATGTCAACGCTTGCCAGCCAGGGGCTGACCGCCATTGAGCATGGCCCGCCTTGGCTCATCTTTTGCCCCTCTGGCAGCATATTCAGCATCCCACCACGCCAATACCGCCAATGTGGCATCGGCGGCTGCCCTATCGTGCCATCCAGCATCCATTCGGAGCCCTGGCCGGCCTGAGCGACATTCCGCATTGCGCCACGCTACCCCGGCGACGGGCTGAGGGTCTGCTCACAAGAATGGAATCCCGTGCGAGCCAGGGATTGCCACCCCCTCAAGGTACTCAAGGTCATCATCGGCGTTGACTGAGATCCACGCCCAAAGAGCCAGCCGGAAATCCGTGTCGGCTTTCTCTGGCGTCGGGCAAGGCGCATAGCATCGCGAACAAGCCCTCATCAACGACGCCGGAAAACCCCTTGATTGCCTTTCAGGACTGCATTGGGGAAAATCGTGGGTTTAATTCTCCGCTTCCCGTTCCTGGCAAGCCTTTCATGATCAAAGAGGATCCACCCATGACTCAAGCCGGCGCCCAACCAGCGCTCCTGTTCGACCTGACCCTGAATGACGAACAGCGCATTACCCGCGAAACCATGCAGCGTTTCGCCGAGACCGTGATCAAGCCCCAGACCCGCCAGATCGACGAATCCAGCCAGATGCCGGTCGACCTGCTGCAGCAGGCGCACGACCTGGGCATTACCTTGCTTGCGGTTCCGGAAGAGCACGGCGGCGCTGGGTCTCCCCGTTCGCCCGTATCCAATGTCCTGATCGCCGAGGACCTGGGCAAGGGCGACATGGGCGTGGCGCTACACATCCTGGCCCCCCTGGGTTTCGTGAACCTGTTGATCGACCAGGGTTCCGAGGCGCAGAAGGCGAAGTATCTGCCGTTCTTTGCCGGCGAATCTTTCGCGCCGGTCACGGTCGCCATCAGCGAACCGCGCGCCACCTCCGACGTGCATGCCTTGCAGACCAAGGCCGTCAAAGACGGCGCGGCTTTCGTCCTGAACGGCGTCAAGGGCATGGTTCCCTTGGCCTCCACCGCCGAGCATTTCGCGATCATCGCTGAAGTGGAAGGCGAAGGTCCGCAGGCTTTCTTAGTGGAAAAGACAGCCACAGGCCTGACCACCGAAGCGCAGGGTTATTTGGGCCTGCACGCCCTTGGCCTGGGGTTGGTGAAGCTG
>JBAUIG010000023.1:0-3241 GCA_049682735.1 Candidatus Macondimonas sp.
GGTTGTTGGTCAATCCACGGAGATTTTGATACCCACCCAGGCACAACCCCGTCATCGCCAATTATGGTTCGTCGCCAAGGACGCCGGGATCTGGCAAGGTGAATTGGAAATTCAACGACGCGATGGCAGCCCATTTCCCATCTGGCTCACGGTAAATGTGTTGCGCAATGCCGTAGGTGAGCCGATTCGTTCGATCATTATGTTCTCGGATATCACGGAACGCCGACGCGCCACCGAGCAACTGGAATTCCAGGCCCGCCATGATGCCCTTACCGGTCTGCCAAACCGTTACGGCCTCGATCACCTGCTGCCGGAACTTTTGGCGCAACACCAACAAGAAAATCAAAAGCTGGCCGTGTTGTTTCTGGACCTGGACAACTTCAAGACCATCAACGATTCACTGGGTCATAATGTCGGTGACCAGCTGCTCCGCGCGGTGGCCGAACGACTTAAAAACACCGTGAGCAACCGTGCATTGATTACTCGCCCTGGGGGAGATGAATTCATCATTATAGCTTCCCACATGACCAGCCCGCAGGCCGCGACGGCCAAGGCACGCAAGATCCTTCAGGCTATGTCACCTGTTTTCGAAATTGGAAATTTCCGTTTGAATATTTCCTTGAGTCTGGGTATCAGTCTTTTTCCGGACGATGGCACGAATTTCTCCATTCTGTTCAAGAATGCAGAGACTGCCATGTATGCCGCGAAGACTGCAGGACGCTCTGCGATTCGCCACTTCAGCCCCCAGATGGCGCGCCGCGTGGAACACCGTATGGCGCTGGAGACGCGGCTGCGTCAGGCGCTGGATCAGGGCGAATTCGCGCTGCATTATCAGCCTCAGATCGACACCAATTCCGGTGCTCTGAACGGACTGGAAGCGCTATTGCGTTGGTTTCCCAAGGAAGGAGATGGACTGGGACCAGCCGAATTCATCCCCATCGCCGAAGAATCGGGCCTCATCATCCCCATCGGCCAGTGGGTCCTGGAGGAATTGTGCCGACAGTTGATTCAGTGGCGGCGAATGGGCCTCTCGGTCGTACCGATGGCGTTCAATCTGTCGCCTCTGCAATTTCGCCAGGCCGACCTGCGGCAGGTCATCCTTTCCACCCTCGCGCGTGCTGGACTCACGGGTCAGGAAGTCGAGCTGGAACTGACCGAAGGCATGTTGATAGATGCCTCGACGGACACCCACGCCACTTTGACCGCATTCAAGGATGCCGGCATCGCCATTGCCATCGATGATTTCGGAACCGGTTATTCGGCGCTGAGTTACCTGAAAAAATTCCCCATCGACAAGCTCAAGATCGACCGCAGCTTCATTCAGGAAATTGCCCACCAGCCTGCGGATGCAGCCATTGCCTCCACCATCATCAATCTCGCCCACAGCCTGAACATGCGCGTGGTGGCAGAGGGGGTGGAAACCCAGGAACAGCATTATTTGTTGTCCAATTGGGGTTGTGATGGCGTGCAGGGCTATTACTTCTCTCGCCCCCTGCCGGCCGAAGAGATTCTAAAGCTCTACTTTCAACCGGCCCACCAAACATTTAAGAAAGCTCTCAACTAAGCCTTTTAAGTTTGAAAGGCATTTCCATGCACCTCTTACATTGATTGCAGCACCAATCAGCCAAAGCGCGCGGCCAGCCATTCCGACCACAGCATGACAGCGGCTCGCTCCAGGGCAGGTGCCTGTCGCTGGCTCTCGGCTCGGAGGGCGGCGATGTCCACTCCTGCCTGCCCCAGCTCACAGGCATGACCGATGAACCAGCGTTCCAGGTCCGCACCGCGCACCTCGGGATGGCACTGGAACGCCCATCCATGATCGCCATGGGCAAAAGCCTGGTGGGCATATTGCGTGCTGCTGGCCAGATGCACTGCCCCCGCCGGCAGATCGAAGGTATCGCCATGCCAGTGCAATACCGACACCCCGGGCGCGAACAGCGGCGCCAGACAAGACACGGTGCGGCCCGCCGGTGTGGGCTGCAAGGCACTCCAGCCAATTTCCTTGCCCGCAGCCCCCGGATAGACCCGCGCGCCCAGGGCTGCCGCCATGATCTGGGCGCCCAGACAAATCCCCAGCGTCACCCCGCCGCGGGCCAGCCGCGCGGCGACCAGATCCTTCTCCAGCTTGAGAAAAGGATATACCCCCTCCTCGTAGACCCCGATCGGACCGCCCAGCACCACGAGCAGGTCGCAGGCGAGCCCTTCCTGCCATGGAATGGCGTCCACTCCCGCCTGGCAAGTGCGGATCGTGAAACCCGCCGTCGCAAGCGCCGGCGCCAAGTTTCCCAGATCCTCGAAGGCCACATGGCCGATCACCATCGCCCGACGCATCGATCCCCCCGCGGCATCCCTGACATCGCCCCTGTTGCATGCGGCGCGCTTGGAGCCGTCATCGCAATTATGCTCTACTCCAGCCCCATACCGACCGCCATCTGGACCCCCGCCATGCCCGCTCCTGCCGTGCGCTTCCCTGCTGAATGGGAACCCCAGTCCGCCATCCTGCTGACCTGGCCTCACAGCGCAACCGATTGGGCGCCCAACTTGGCGGCGGCCGAGGCCACCTTCGCCGCCATCGCCCAAGCCGTGCTCGCCCGTGAGCATTTGCTGGTGGCCGTGCATCACGCCGCGCTGGTCGATGCGGTGCGCGCCCGGATTGATCCTTCCCCCGCCCAGGCGGCGCATCTGCACATCACCGTTGCACCGAGCAATGACTCCTGGGTGCGCGACCACGGGCCGCTCACCGTGCTGGAGAACGGCCAGCCGGTGCTGCTGGATTTCCGCTTCAATGCCTGGGGTGGCAAATACCCCTGCGATCTCGATGACGCCATCCCCGCCCGCCTGCACAATGCGGGCGTATTCGGTGAGACACTGCGGCGACGGGTGGATTTCGTACTGGAAGGCGGCGCCCTGGAAAGCGACGGGCAGGGCAACCTGCTCACCACGACCTCTTGCCTGCTCGATCCACGGCGCAATCCGGGCGTGACGCAGGCGGCCGTCGAGGCGCAGCTGCGCCAGCATTTGGGCATCGAGCGGGTGTTGTGGCTGACACATGGTCATCTGGAAGGTGACGACACGGACGGGCACATTGACACCCTGGCGCGCTTTGCCGATCCAACCACTCTGGTCTATCAAGCTTGCGAGGACCCCGAGGATGTCCATTTCGCGCCCCTGCGGGCCATGGCAGCTGAACTGGCCGCGCTGCGCCTCGCAGACGGCCGCCCCTATCGGCTGGTTCCCCTGC
>JBAUIG010000024.1:0-1708 GCA_049682735.1 Candidatus Macondimonas sp.
CGTGCCCCAAGCGGAAATCAACACTCGCCTCATTACCCTGGCCCAGCAAGGCAAGCGGGTCCTGCGGCTCAAGGGGGGTGACCCCTTCATCTTCGGTCGTGGCGGGGAGGAAATCGACCAGTTGGCGGCACACGGCATCCCGTTCCAGGTGGTGCCAGGCATCACGGCGGCTTCGGGCTGCGCGGCCTATGCCGGCATTCCCCTCACCCACCGCGACCACGCCCATAGCTGCGTGTTCGTCACCGGCCACCCCCAGCAAACCGCATTGGGCGTCGACTGGGCCACGCTGA
This sequence comes from Candidatus Macondimonas sp., assembly GCA_049682735.1. Taxonomy (GTDB): domain Bacteria; phylum Pseudomonadota; class Gammaproteobacteria; order UBA5335; family UBA5335; genus Macondimonas. The sequence continues at coordinate 291 of JBAUIG010000024.1, forward strand.
CCCAGCCCATGCAGACCGTGGTGATTTACATGGGACTGCAAGGTCTGGCCGACATCTGCGACGCCCTGATGCAGCATGGGCTGCCAGCTCATCACCCAGCCGCGGTCATCCAGCAGGGCAGCACACCAGCCCAACGCGTGGTGGTGAGTGATCTGGCGCATTTGGCGGAAGCGGTGAAAGCGGCGGGACTCAAGGCGCCGACGCTGGTCATCGTCGGGGAGGTGGTGCGACTGCGCGAGCGGCTGGGCTGGTTTGGTCTTGAGAACCAGTCGGAGAATGCCTTTACCGCGCCTGGGGGGAACCCCTGACTTCCCCCGGGCCGGAACCGGCCCGGGGGATCAGGATGAATGTGCGGTTCAATCGTCGCTGCTGGCAAACCCCAACAGCTGCAACAGGCTCAGGAACAGGTTGTAGATTGAGATATACAGGGTCACCGTGGCCATGATGTAGTTGGTCTCGTGCCCATGCACCAGATTGCTGGTCTGATAGAGGATGAGTCCCGACATCAGCAGCACGAACATGGCGGAAACCGCCAGTGACAATGCGGGCAGCTGGAAGAAAATGGCGCCCAGTCCTGCGAGGAAGGCCACCAGGATGCCCACCATCAGAAAGCCGCCCATGAAGCTGAAATCGCGCCGGGAAGTCAGCGCGTAGCCGGACAGGCCCAGGAAGATTGCACCAGTCCCGCCCATGGCCATCATCACCACCTGCCCTCCGTTGGGCAGCATGGTCAGATAAGCCTGTACGATCGGTCCCAGGGTGAGCCCCATGAATCCGGTCAGGGCGAATACTGCCGCCAAGCCCCAGGCACTGTCTCGCAAGCGGGTTACCAGGAACAACAGGCCGAAGTAACCCACCAGGGTGATCAAAATTCCCGGATGGGGCAGATTAAGCACCATGGAAAGCCCGGCCGTTGCCGCACTGAACAGCAGCGTCATGGCCAGCAAGGTGTAGGTATTGCGGATCAGGCGATTGTCGGCCACCTGAATTGGCGTAGTACGCAACATATCGGGGCGAGGCGTGGACATCGGCAGACTCCATACAAGCAAGGGTTGAACAAAAACTATTACCACTGTAATGGACCTTCGCGCGGAAAGCGAAGTTCCCGAGGTGGCGAGGCACCGGGGCATTCAGTATCCTTGGCACAAGCTGATTTCGCGCGCCGGTGGGTTGGCAGAGCGGTTGAATGCACTGGTCTTGAAAACCAGCGAGGGTGCAAGCCCTCCCAGGGTTCGAATCCCTGACCCACCGCCAACTCCAGAACGAGACGCACCCGACCTTGGGCGTCCCACCCTTCGCCCGGCCAGACATGCGGATGCCCCATGGACCCACAGCCGCTGCCCCAAGCCATTGACGCGCCGCCTCCCCACGAGGACCGGACTGGCCATTTCGCCGCACTGGACCTGGGTTCCACCAGC
>JBAUIG010000025.1:0-1611 GCA_049682735.1 Candidatus Macondimonas sp.
GTGCACTGCTGCTGCAGGCGGGTGTGATGGCGGTGGCCGTGGCGGCAGGCAGCGCGGATGAGCGCTACGCGCCGCTGGCGGCCGGCAGCGCGGCCCTGGCCGCTTCGGTGCTGAGTCAACGCTACAGCCGGGAAGCCGAACTGGAAGCCGATCATTACGGCATGGGCTACATGGCCCGCACCGGATATGACCCCTATGCGGCGGTGACGCTGCAGGAAACTTTCGTGCGCCTCTCCGGAGGCCGTAATAGCAATTGGGTGGAAGGCCTGTTCTCCTCCCACCCGCCTTCCGCCGAGCGGGTTGCGCAAAACCGGCTGCGCGCGCAGCAACTGGGTGTGCGCGGGGAACTGGATGCTGAACGCTACAAGTCGCGGATAGCCAGCCTGCTGCGGGACAAGCCGGCTTATGCCTCCTATGACGCGGCGGTCGAGGCGCTGGGCAAGAAGGATTACAAGAAAGCCCAAGGTCTGGTGGCGCAGGCCATCCAGCGCCAGCCCAAGGAGGCACTGTTCCATGGCTTGCAGGGTTTTCTGGCCATGCAGCAGTCGCGCCCGACCGAGTCCCTCGCCGACTACCAGCGCGCCCTGTCGCTGGATGGGGATTACTACCAGCACTACGTCGGCGCAGGGCTGGCCGCCAAGGCGCTGAATCGCCCCGATCAAGCGGCGCAATATCTGGAGAAGAGCGTCGCCCTGCTGCCCACCGCCACCGCCCACAATGCCTTGGGAGAACTGGCGCTGGCCCGGGGCGATCGGGAGCGGGCGGTGGAACATCTGCGCATCGCCGCCCAGTCGGACAGTCCGGTTGGTCAACAGGCGCGTGAGACGCTGTCCCGCATGGGGGTCGCCGTGAACGCCGCGCCCAAGGGATGACACGACAAAGCGCAGGTTTCAGCGGGGAAGTCCGGTAAAACCTGCGCTTGCGGCGCGCTGATCTATATCAAGCCAGGGCATCCCTGATCAGGGATTACTGCGGCGCAACAGCACTCGGGCATCGGCCGCGCCAATGATCGAATCACGCGGCGTGGTCGCCGGCGCACTTACATTTGGGTGAACCAGACGGCCACGCCGGCAAACAGCATCAACGACAGCGCGCCCACACCCGCCAGGCTGTGGCTGAGACGGCGCACCGCCTGTGTGGTTTCCACATCCGGCATGGCGCCCTGCCCCATCATGCGCAGGCTGAATCGGCTGCGCGCCGCCAGCGCAAACAGGATGACCAGCAGGGAGGCTAGCGCGCCTGCCAGCGTCAAGGGCGGAATCAGGGTTAACCAGTACACCCAGTCCATGCGCCCGTAGCATTCCCCACGCGCCAGGCAGGTCACGGACAGATAGTGCTCGAGTTCTTTCATTGCCCATCCGGCCAGCCCCACGGAAAAAACCACCACTGCAGCGCCCAGGGCTCGCGTCGGAATGATTTGCGCCATGACCTGTCTCCTCATGCCAATGAAATTGGAAAACCGAGGCAATTGCCCATGGTTCAAGCATAGGCCGGGGGCGCACGGAACACCATGCGACACATTGCCGCAGGCAGGTGGGGCAGTGGGACTCAGGCGGGCAAGATGAACGAAATAGGCAGAATGGTGGGCTGCCCGGGACTTGAACCCGGAAC
>JBAUIG010000026.1:0-2731 GCA_049682735.1 Candidatus Macondimonas sp.
CTGGATATCGCCGGCAATGTATTCACCGCGCTGGATGACGGCGTGGTCGGCACGGCCTCGCGCATTCTGACCGCCCCGCTGAACGCCGTGTTCGGCCCGGTCAACCGCTACGTCGATGGCGTCACCGGCCGCGCCCAGGCCACGGTTGATGGCGCCGCTTATGCCGTCACCGAAGTCAAGGGTGCACTGATCACCGGCGCCTTCTCCAGCGCCTCGCAGAGCGCTGCCAACAACGGTCTGGGTTTCACCAGCCGCGTGTTCGGCCGCATCGCCCAGGCCCAGGCTGGCTTGACCAACCAGCGTCTGGAAACTCTGGCCGGTAACTACGGCTATTGATCCTCGGGCGCCAGCTGGCGTCTGATAGATCATTGCATCACATTAAGGCCATCCTTCGGGATGGCCTTTTTTTATGCTGTATGGCTTGAGCGCGTTCGCATCGAGCACTGGAGTCAGGGGTTGCCCCCGGTCCACTGAATACCGGAGACAACAGACTGACTGGCGATGGCGGGGTCGTGTCGCAATCCTGATGGCGCAGCTGAGCGCGGATTTCGCCTGGCCCCGATGGCCCCCTGCTGGGCAGCACGTGTTGGCCGTGCCCATGACTGGGTTTCAATCCTCGCCGACCGCGACACCCAGCGCGGCAAGATCACCCCTGCCGGCACGCACCACCACCGGGGTCCCGGAAAACAAATCCACCACGGTGGTAGGTTCCAGGCCACCGGGACCGCCGTCGAGCACGAGATCCAGGCGGCCGCCCAGACGCTGGGCAATCGCCTCGGCATCGGTGGGTGGGGTGTCCTCCCCGGGAAACAGCAGGGTACAGCTCATCAATGGCTCCCCCAGTGCGGCCAGCAGCCCCTGCGCGACCGGATGATCCGGCACGCGGATGCCGATGGTGCGCCGCTTGGGGTGCTGCAGCCGGCGCGGGACCTCGCGCGTGGCGGGCAGCAGGAAGGTGTAGGCGCCGGGGGTCAGGGCGCGCAGCAGCCGATATTCAGCGTTGCCCACCTGGGCGTACTGGGCAATCTCGGAGAGATCGCGGCACACCAGCGTGAAATGGTGGTCCTTGCCGAAACCGCGCAGGACGCGGATGCGCTCCATGGCGTCCTTGTCCCCCAGATGGCAGCCCAGGGCATAACAGGAGTCGGTGGGATAGGCCACCACCGCGCCGGCACGGATGCGCTCGGCTGCCTGGGCCAGCAGGCGCGGCTGGGGATGGGTGGGATGAACGGTGAGCATTTGGACCATGAATGTTCTCGCAGTGACGACAGGCCGGGATAGCCGCCGGATCAAATGTTTTATGATGGCAATGCCCACGCGGCACCAGGAAACTCCGCGCTGGCCAGCCAGGACGCCGCCCGCAGGCGGCAGGCCAGTGATACCAGCCTAGGGTTTCGTCACCCCAGGCCGGGCAAGGTTCCCCGGTCAGCGCCCTGAGCCGTCGCCGCGCCTACTGACAACCGCATGTCCACGGGAAGATCCCGGTCCAGACATCCATTATGATCGGCGTTCATTCATCGCGAGGCGCCCATGCTTTACCTGATCCTGCTCCATGAAGCCGCCGGCGGATCGGCCCATCGCCCCGTCGCCCGGCCGGCCCATCTTGAACGGCTGGAGACCCTGCGCACCGAAGGGCGGCTGGTTCTGGCCGGTCCCTTGCCCGCGGTGGACAGCGAGGATCCGGGCGCGGCTGGTTTTCTCGGCTCGGCCATCATCGCCGCCTTTGCCGATCTGGACGCAGCCCGCGCCTGGGCGGCGGCGGATCCCTATTGTGCCGCTGGGGTGACCGCGCGCGTGGAGGTCTTCCCCTTCCGGCAGGTGCTGCCATGACACGGGCTTCCCTGACAGAAGAGATCCGCGCGCTGCTGGAACGCGCTTTCGCGCCCTGCGAGCTGCATATCCGTGACGACAGTGCCCGGCACGCAGGGCATGCTGGCGCAGCCGAGGGCGGCCACTACCAGCTATGGATCCGCTCGCCATGCTTCGGGGAATTGGCACCGCTCGCGCGCCATCGGGCGGTGTATGCCGCTCTCGCCCCGCTGATGGGGAACGGAATTCATGCCTTGGGTCTCCAAACCCTGGCGCCGGGAGAAGGCGAGGATTGAAATCCGAGCATTTCGGCGCACCGGACGCTACCATTCTCTTTTTCATACTGTTCAAGGACTCCTCATGATCGCCCGCAAACTGTCCCTGCCCCTCACCCTTGGCCTGGCACTGGCCCTCAGCGCCTGCGACCGGTCGGAGAACGCCGGCCCCGGTTTCCAGAACGCCGCGCCCGGACCAGCGGTGATCACGGTCAATGGCACTGCCCTCAGCGCGCCAGTGTTCGAATCCTTCGCCTCCGCGCAGGGCCTCAGCCCGGCCACGCCCGAAAATCGCGAAGCGCGTGAGCAACTGGCCAAACAGCTCACCGACCTGGAATTACTCGCCCAGGACGCCACCCGCCAGGAGCTGGACAAGGAGCCCGAACTGGCCTCTACCCTGCTGGCGCAGTACTACACGACCCTGGCCGGCGCCGCAGTGCAGCATTACACCAAGGAACACCCCCTCAGCGAGGAGCAGATCAAGGCGGCTTATGAGGAGTGGGCCAAGGACCTGCCCACGACCGAGTACCACGCCCGCCATATCCTGGTGAAGGATGAGACCACCGCCCAATCCATCCTGGACAAGCTCGACGCGGATGAGGATTTCGCCAAGCTGGCCGCTGAATTTTCCATGGATCCGTCAAAAG
>JBAUIG010000027.1:0-5214 GCA_049682735.1 Candidatus Macondimonas sp.
ATCTCCGCATCAATGTCTTGTGGCCTTTCAAACCTTAGTAAGGGTTTGCACTCCACTAGATTAAAAGCCGCTTGAAACTTTTTGTTATCAATTCAATAACTTAATGTTCTTCGTTCCTTCACTTTGATGACATCGGCAACCCTTGGAACCTTCTGCAATTACGAAGGTCTCATAAATAAGCATAATTGCATTTATCGATCGTCTCTTTTTTGAGACACTTGAAATCCTTTAATATTTCAGCCATCACTTCATTACGTGATAAATATTGGATTTAAAAATATTGTGCGGTAAAGACAAAATATCCTTACCACCCCTGCACTACGGCAGGAGCTCGCAAAACAGTAGAATGCCTATTTCTATGAAAGATTCACGGGAGGTATTTTCAGCTTGATATTTTTTAGAATCAATCATCCCATGACAGAAGGAAATCAATATGTTAAGTTATGCATTAATGTTTCTAATCATAGCCATCATTGCGGGTGCGCTCGGTTTTAGCGGTGTGGCAGGAACTGCAAGCTGGATTGCCCAGGTCCTATTTATTGTTTTCCTGGTCTTGTTTCTGCTTTCTTTCTTCCGCGGCCGTCGTTCACTTTGAACCATCCATAAACCAACCACCTAATCGAAAGGAATCATACAAATGATAATTCAGTCGAATAAACGCTCAATTTTGAAAACTGCCACCTTGAGCCTTGGCCTTGCAGTTCTTGCCCCGGCCATATTCGCCACGTCAGCCAACGCAACAGAGCGTAGCGCCACGCAACGAGTGGACGATGCGGCGATCACGGCGCAGGTCAAGACTCGCCTGTTGGCTGACGAAAAAACCCGCAGTATCAACATGAATGTCGATACGAAGGGCGGCGTTGTGACCTTGCGCGGCACAGCACCAACGGAGTCAGCAAAAGAGCGCGCTGAGGAGATCGCGAAAGCAGTGGATGGCGTGCAAGTCGTTGCCAATGCGCTGATCGTTGGGGATTCTTCGATGAATCCGCAGACGGCGACTGCGAAAACCAAGGAAGTCGCCGAAGACGGAGAGTACATGGCAAGTGATGCGTGGATTACCACCAAAGTAAAAGCTCAATTGCTGGCCGACTCTGACGTGAAAGGTCTTGATATCAATGTCTCCACCAAAGATGGTGTTGTAACGCTAGCCGGCGTAGTACCCACTAACGCCATGCGCGACAAGGCCATTTCGTTGGCGAAAGATGTGAATGGTGTCAAGGAAGTCAACACACAGGCTCTCAAGGTAGGTTCGTAAGAACACCGGAGCTGTGAAAATAGTCTCTTGATACCATCAGGATAATGGAGGACAAAATGAACGAAGATAGAATCAAAGGTCAATGGAAGCAACTAACCGGCCGCATCAAGGCCCAATGGGGTAATCTGACCGATGATGATCTGACGCGCTTGGAGGGCGATCGTGATTATTTGATTGGAAAAGTACAAGAACGTTACGGTATCTCCAAGGAAAAGGCTGAAGAGCAGATTCGTGCTTTTGAAAATCAGATCCATTAAAAATTTCTATTAAGTCATTTAGCGCACTGAATGCCCGCTTCGGCGGGCATTCCGCTGTCTGGGATCCGCCATTACCTCATACGCAAGACTGGGTGTGGGAATCGAGGGCCCTGATCAGTATGAGCGGACTGCTCACACAACCTCTAGCGAAGAGGATGCAACATGCCGTGGAAGCGAGATGGCCAAGCACCTTGGCCATCCTCGACACGATCTGTCACGCAACCCTAAGGTGCACCTCCATGCTGCCGTATGTAAAAAAAGGCTCTCAAAGGCTTATGCGATCAATAGACAGACGGCGGGTGCGCCGCGCGTTCTTCTGATCATTGAAACCCTGTCACCAAGCCCTCTTCGGCCCGACTTCTACATGGAGTTTCCACCTAAGGAGCTGCTCGGATTTCCAAGGCCACTTCATCTTCATCCTGTGACCGGCAATCAATCCTCAACCCGGCTTGTGCCTTTGCCGATAGACCTCCTGAACCACTGCTGGAATCCCCCCAGGATGCGGTAAGGGCCGCCGCCAAGCTGACCCATTGAAAACACGGCGGGTCTGTTTCCGCCCTGCGCGTGCCGGGATTCCCGCGATTCAAATGAATTGGGACACTTAGGGGCGGCACGGATTCATGCATTCTCTTAAAGACTGGCTGACAGGACAGTGGGTCTGGCCAATCATCCTGGTGCTGGTAGTGGGCTTGGCCGTGTTGCTGCGTGCACCCGCGTTGCAACATCTGGAATGGCAGCTTTATGACCGGGGGCTGCAGTTGGCCCGCAGTCCAGGCGCCGATGTGAGCCTGGCCTTGGTCGAAATCGATGCCCGCAGCCTGGCTGGACAAGCGGAAGATCTGCGGACCCAGCTGGCGCGGCTGATCCATTTGTTGCGTGCTGATGGGGCGCGGGGCGTCGGCTTGGTCTTGCCGCTGGAATCGGATCCGGGCCTGCCTGTCTGGTTTGCGACGCTGGGCCAGGTGCTGGGAGAGAGCCAGTTGGTTGCGGCCGATCGCGCCAGTGTCAACCGCATGCAGCGGCTGCTCGCCGATGGTGAGCGGGATCTGGACCGCACGGGCTTGCTGGCGCGGGTCATGGCCGATGGCGGCATGACCTATCTGCCGTTCCGTTTCGGCGATCGGCTGGGATCGCTGTCCGACCCGGTTGATTTGCCAGATTCACTCATGCCTCATGCCATTGCACCCCGTCCCGGAACCACGGTAACGAACAGCGATAGCGCACCCTGGCTCACCAGCCCCAAGCCCACGGATCGACCGATCTTTCCGGCACCCCGCCTGACTGCCGCCGCCGCGGGCGTGGGTTACCTGGACGCCCCAGCCGATGGGGATGGCATCGTGCGCGGCTTACCACTGGTGATTGGCTATCAGGGCCGTTACCACGCGGCCTTGGCGCTGTTGTTGGCCAGTCGCTGGCTGGAGGGATCTTCCATGGCGCTGAGCGTGGAGCCGGGCCGGGGAATTTACCTGGGCAGCCGTTTCATTGCCACGGACGCCGAGATGCGGGTGTATCCCGGGCGCATGGGAGGCGCCATGCCAAGCTGGCGGCGCGTGCGATTGGCCGATCTGTCGCCGATCCCCAATGGCTTGTTCCGGGGGCGCATGGTGTTGGTGGGGCTGGCGCCTGAGCTGGATGTACAGAGACGCATGGCAACGGATGGCCTCCGGACCGAGATCGAATGGCAGGCTGGTTTGATGCAGCGTCTGGCCAGCCTGGATTTCTATACCCGGCCACCGTGGGCGGAACAGGGGCGTTGGGTGGCGCTTGCCGCTGCGGCGCTGCTGGTGCTGATGCTGCCGCTGTTGCCTGGTTGGCTGGCAATGGCGTTGGCTTGGGGCTTGGGAGCGGGACTATTGGCTACCCTGGGATATCTGTTGGTGTTTCAGCATTGGTGGGTGGCCCTGGGCACGCCTGCCCTTTTGCTGATCCTGGGCGGAACCGTGGTGGGTGTGCAGCGTGGCCTTGCCCATCTGCGGGATCTCGCCTATCTGGCAGATGATGGGGACGTGCGCCCTTGGTGGGCGGAGCCAGGCCGTCGGCTGCATCAGTTGCTTACGCAATGGTGGCGCCGATTGCGCGGAAATTCCACGACTTCGGCGCCCTCGATCGCGGTGGCGGGTGCTGCGGCGGTTCCCGATTTGCCGGCGGCCCAGGCCCAGCCGATGCTGGCGCGCTTGCGTGCCAAACGCGCGGAAGGGGAAACGCGAGAGATGACGGATATGTCACCCCTGCCGGGGCCGCTGGTGAAAGCAGCAACAGCTGTGCCGTCGCCTCGCAAACCCACGGCCGGTGGGAGCAATGGCGCGGCGATTCGCACCCTCGGCCGTTACACCATCGAAAATCAGTTGGGCAAGGGTGCCATGGGCGCTGTCTATCGCGGCGTGGACCCTCGCATCAATCGGGTGGTGGCGATCAAGACGCTAAATCTACAACAGGAATTCGAAGCCGAGGAACTAGAGCAGGTCAAGGAGCGGTTCTTCCATGAAGCGGAAGTGGCCGGACGGCTCAACCACCCCCACATCGTCACCATCTACGATGTGGGTGAGGATCATGGATTGGGTTACATCGCCATGGAACTGGTGGATGGCCATGACATGCGCCGCTACACCCGCAAGGAAGGCCTGTTACCCATCAATCGCATCATGGAAATGGCTGCGCAGATCGCTGAGGCCCTGGATTTTGCCCATCGCAACGGAGTGGTGCATCGCGACATCAAGCCCAGCAACATCATGCTGGACAAGACCGGACGCCAGGTAAAAGTGGCTGATTTCGGGATTGCCCGCATCGGCAGCAGTGGCAAGACCCGCACCGGCACCGTCCTGGGGACGCCACCCTACATGTCTCCCGAGCAGCTTTCGGGACGACCGCTGGACGGACGCTCGGATTTGTTTTCCTTGGGGGTGGTGCTGTTTGAACTGGTGAGCGGGCGTCGACCCTTCGAGGGGGATACGGTGGCGACGCTGATGACCCGCATCGCCAACGAACCCCATCCCGATCTCATGGCCCTGCGCGGCGGCGTACCGGCGTGTCTGCGCAACATCATCGACAAGGCACTGGAAAAGGATGTCAACAAACGCTATCCGAATGCGGGCGCCATGCGACTGGCCTTGTTGCGATGCATCGAAAACAATTACACCGGGACGGGTTTCGGAGGCCGGGGGGCTTGACGAAAGCCGCATCGAACATTAAAGTTTGCGGCTTCCCGAACAGGGGGCCATAGCTCAGCTGGGAGAGCGCTTGCATGGCATGCAAGAGGTCGGCGGTTCGATCCCGCCTGGCTCCACCACGTTTTCCCGAGCAGGGTGAATCACCCATCGGGCACCACGTCCCCATCGTCTAGTGGTCAAGGACACCGCCCTTTCACGGCGGCGACCGGGGTTCAAATCCCCGTGGGGACGCCACTTTATCCCGCCGATCCTGCACTTCCCGCGCATCGTATGGGCGCAGTCTCCGACCTGATCGCCTGTGCATCCGATTATCCTGGGCCAGTGACCGGTCCGCCGCACCATGATCCGGCGCTGAATGGGGCAAACCCGGCGCGCTGGACGTTTTACCGCCCGATCCCATGCCGTACAATCGCGCCATGACCTACCCCACCATCGAATCCTTCATCGGCAACACGCCTCTGGTGCGTTTGCAGCGCCTGGGACAGGCCACCGACAATACCTTGCTGGTCAAGCTGGAGGGCAACAATCCGGCTGG
>JBAUIG010000028.1:0-3932 GCA_049682735.1 Candidatus Macondimonas sp.
GCCCGGTTTCAGGGAGCGCGAGCCGATGGCGCGCAGCCGCCTGATCCGCTGGATCGGGAAACTCATCGGCCAGCGGATGACCCACGAATCGCACCGGCACCCCGTGGCGGCGGTAGAAGTCGGCCTCAAAGGGCAACAGGGTCAGCATGGCGTCCACCGATCGCCGGATGCCCCGCACCCGTCCCTGGCGCCAAGCCCAGACCGAGGGGCTGACGTAATGCACGGTGGGAATACCTGCGGTCCGCAGACGCCGTTCCAGCCCCAAAGTGAAATCGGGGGCGTCAATGCCGACGAAGACATCCGGGCGATTGCGCAGGAAATGCTCACCCACCTCGCGCCGCAGCTGCAGCAGGCGGGGTACATGGCGAATGACTTCCACCAGTCCCATCACGGCCAGTTCACGGCAGTCGGCCAGGGGCAATGCGCCGGCCTGAATCATGCGCGGCCCGGCCACCCCTTCTACCCGCAGGTCACCGCCGGTCTGCTCCTGCAGGGCCTGGATCAAGCTGCCGCCCAGCTGATCACCGGACAATTCACCGGCAACAATGCCAATGCGCACGGTCATGGCATCAACGGATGATGCTGCGGGGATTGGATTCCAGGAAGTGGCTGAAGCGGGCCACGTCCGGATGATCGACAGCCAAGGCTTCCAGCTCGGCCCGCGCCTGCTCCAGCCGCAAACCGCTGCGATACAGCAATTTGTAGGCTTTCTTGAGCGCGCCCACGCGATCGGTATCGAAGCCGTGCCGGCGCAGGCCTTCGGTATTCAGCCCGGCGGGCCGCGCTGGAATGCCGGAGGCCACGACGAAAGGGGGCACGTCGCGGTTTACCCCGGCGGCGAATTGCAGGAAGGCGTGGGCGCCGATCTTGCAAAACTGGTGCACCATGGCGAAGCCGCCCAGAATTGCACAATCCTCGATCTGGACATGGCCCGCCAGACTGGCGTTATTGGCCATAACGATGTCGTCACCCAACACGCAATCGTGGGCAATGTGCACATACGCCATGATCCAGTTGCGGCTGCCGATCCGCGTCACGCCCTGATCCTGAATCGTGCCCCGGTTCAGGGTGCAGTATTCGCGGATGGTGTTGTCGTCGCCGATTTCCAACCGCGTCGGTTCGCCGCGGTATTTCTTGTCCTGCGGGTCGTCGCCGAGGGAGGCGAACTGGTAGATCCGGTTGCCGCGGCCGATGCGGGTGGGGCCCTTGATCACCACGTGAGGCCCGATCGTGCATTCCGGGCCGATTTCCACGCCCGCACCGATGACACTGAAGGGACCGATCTGGACGCCATCGGCGATGTGGGCCCCGGAATCGATGATCGCCCGCGGGTCAATCACGATCATAGCTCCGCGCGGCGCACATGATTTCGGCTTCAGCCACGCAGATGCCCTCGACCTCGGCGCGGGTGCGGAAGCGCCCAATCTTCTTCAATGTGCGTTGCAGCTCGGCGTAGATAACCAGTTGGTCACCGGGCTCCACTGGCTTTTTGAAACGCGCACGATCGATGCCGACCAGGTAATACAGCTCATCGGGATCCGGGGGGGTGTCGGCACTGCGATAGGCGAGAATGCCGGTGGCCTGGGCCATGGCCTCCAGGATCAGGACACCGGGCATCACCGGACGGCCGGGAAAATGGCCCTGGAAGAACGGCTCGTTGATGGTCACGTTCTTGAGTGCCACCAGATGACGACCTGGCTCCAGCGCAGTCACGCGGTCCAGCAGGAGAAAGGGGTAACGATGGGGCAGAAGCGCCTGAATCTCAGGGATATCCATGCGGGTCAAACGTCGGATCCTTCTTCATCGCCCGCCGGGGCTGCGGGGGCTGCGCCAGTTTCCTGGCCGCGTTCCAGGCGACGCACGCGCCCGGCCAGTGTATCCAGATGGCGAAACCGCGCCACATTGCGCTGCCAACGGCGATTGTCATCGGCCGGCAGGCCCGAGGAGTATACCCCGGCGGCATGGAGCGAGTGAGTCACCATGGTCATGCCCGTGATGATCACATCGTCAGCAATTTGCAGGTGCCCATTCATGCCCACGCCACCGCCGATCATGCAGCGCCGTCCGATGACCGTGCTTCCGGAAATGCCCGTACAGGCAGCGATCGCGGTATGTGCACCGATGCGCACGTTGTGACCGATCTGGATCTGGTTGTCCAGCTTGACACCCTCTTCCAGTACGGTGTCGTCCAACGCCCCGCGGTCCACCGTGGTGTTGGCGCCGATTTCCACATCATCGCCGATGCGTACCGTCCCCAGCTGGGGTACCTTGACCCAGCGCGCGCCATCGCGGGCGAAGCCGAATCCATCCGCACCGATGACCGCACCGGGATGGATCACGCAACGAGCACCCATCGTCACGCCCGCGCCGATGAAAACCCGCGCCACCAATCGGCTCTGAGCGCCGATCCGGGCGCTTGCGGCCACGACGCAGTGCGGGCCCAGAACCACTGCTTCCCCTATTTCAGCGTCCGCCTCGACCACGCAATGGGGGCCAATCTCGGCGCCGGGATGCACCCTGGCCGTGACGTCCACCACAGCTGTGGCATGGATGCCCGGATGGGCGCGTCGGGGCGGGACAAACAACTCGGCCAGTCGGGCGAAGACCAGATGGGGATTGCTCGCAACCAGGGCGGGGACTGGACTTGATAGCGCATCAGCCTCTGTCAGCACCACGGCCGCCGCCGCCGTGTGCTCAAGCAGGCGCCGATAGCTGGGATTGGCCAAGAAACCGATGTGGCCGGGCTGCCCCGGAGATAGGGCGCAAACGCCGCTGATGCGGGTTGTCCCCTCGCCCACCACACTGCAATCCAGACGCCCGGCCAACTCCGCCAAGGTATATTCCGCCAACTCGCTGCCCTCGTGGCGGATCAGGGCGTTTTGCCCTGTAATTCCCGGATCACCTGAGTGGTGATATCCATTCGTTGGGACGCATACAAGACCCCCTCGGACAGGATCAGATCGTAGCCTTCGCGTTCCGCCAGATCGCGTATGACGCGGGTGACGCGGCGATCGATCTCGCGCAAGCCTTCCATGCGGCGGGCCTGCAACTCTTCCTCGAACTGCCGGCGCTTGCGAATGAGTTCACGCTGGGCGGCGAGCAGTTCGCGCTCCAGCTGTTCCCGTCGCTCTGGAGTCAGGCTTGGCGCCTCGCGGTCAAAGCCTTCCTGCTTGCTGGTAAAAGTCGCTTCCTCCCGCGCCAGGATACGCTTGCGCTGCTCAAGATCCGCCTCCAGGCTCTCGCGCAGGGCGCGCGCCTGAGGCGCTTCACGCAGCAACTGCTGCAAATCGATCACACCGACCTTCATTTCGGCTTGGGCCAGCCCAGGGCCACCCAGCAGCCCCATGACGAGGGCAATTCGCGCCATCAGACTGCGCATATCCGCTCCTTAGAAAGTCGCGCCAAAGGTAAAGCTGAACACTTCCGTGTCATCGCCCGGCTCATCGTTCAGAGGATAGGCCACGGCAAATTCCAGCAGACCCAGGATCGGGGTCAGCCACTGGAAGCCCACACCGGTAGAGGTGCGAAGTGTGCCGGCATCGAAATCCTCGTAGTTATCGAACACGTTGCCCGCGTCCAGGAACAGGCTGAGGCGCGTATTGCGGCTTTCCCCCAGCAGGGTGGGGAAGAGCAGCTCGAACTGGCTTATGGTGCGGAAATTACCACCCAGGGGATTGTTGTATTCATCCCGAGTGCCCAAGGAACTTCCCTGGTAACCACGCACCGAATTGATACCACCTGCGAAGAATTTCTCATACGGCGGCAAGTCGGTAGTTTCACCATAGCTGTCGGCATAACCCACACCCACCCGGGCCGAACCGATCAAATGCCGGTTGAGGGGGAAATACTGTTCATAGTCATAGGTGAGCTTGTAGTACTCCAAATCCACGACCGGCACCGCGATGTCTGCGAATAAGCGGTGAATGTAGCCC
>JBAUIG010000029.1:0-1845 GCA_049682735.1 Candidatus Macondimonas sp.
CGCGGCGATGTCGAGGATATTGAGATCCGACTCGATCACCACGTCGATCTTGCCAGCCGCCAACAGGTGGTAGTGATAGAAATCGCCATAGCCGCGCGTGCGGTTCATCGCCTGTACCAGTTGACCAAAACCGGTCCAGCCGTGGGAGGCGGCGAGGGTCTTGATGTTGCCGGTGGAGAGCGTGGCGGCGTCCAGCGTGCCGATGTCGCTGACCCGGATCGCCTCGCCGTTCAGAAATGCGCCATGTCCCCGTTCCGCCCAGGCCATCTCCCCGAACAAGGGGGCATTGGACACGCCCAGCACCAGCTCCCCGCGGTGCATGAGGGCGATCTGGGTGGAAAAGAAGGGGTAGCGACGCACGAAACTCTTGGTGCCATCGATCGGATCGATCAACCACACCCACTCGGCGTCGGCCTTCTCCATGCCGCCTTCCTCGCCGTAGAAACCATGGTCGGGGAAGCGCTCCCGGATGACCAGGCGGATGGCTTCCTCACTCTCCACATCGGCGGCGGTGACGGGCGTCTGGTCGGCCTTGAGCCGGACCGTCACCTCGCCGGCGTAATAGCGGCGAATGATGGCCTCCGCCGCCCGTGCGGCGGAGATGGCGGTATCCAACAGCGGGCTGATCGTCATGGCGGCGTCCTTGTGGGGCGAAAGGCGGCGCCCGATGCCGGCGCCGATCGCCCCTATAATACCGGGCCATGCTGCGCGCCGTCGCTCTCTTGATTGGACTCGCATTCACTGCCCTGGTCGCTGGCGTGGTGGCCCTGATGGTGGGGAGCCTGGCGCTCTCCCCCGCGCGCGTGATTTCGGCGCTGCTTGGACAGGGTGATGAATTGGCGCGGCAGGTGATCTGGACGGTGCGATTGCCGCGCGCCCTGGCCGCATTCGCCGTGGGCGGCTTGCTGGCAGTATCCGGGGCGTTGATGCAGGTGATGCTGCGCAATCCCCTGGCCGATCCCTATGTGCTGGGGGTGTCGGGTGGCGCGGCCGTGGCGGCCCTGATGGGGCTGATGGCCGGGCTCGGTGCGCAGCAGGTTGCGCTGCCGGCTTTTGCCGGCGCCCTGGGCTCGACGGCGCTGGTGTTCGGGCTGGCGGGACGGGGCGGGGCCGGGAATCCATCCCGCTTGCTGTTGAGTGGCGTGGGTCTGGCGGCCGGTTGGGGCGCCTTGGTGAGCTTCCTGCTGGCCATCGCCGATCCGTCCCGACTGCCGGGGATGCTGTTCTGGTTGATGGGGGATCTGGGGGCGGTGGCGCGCCCGCCGTGGTTGGCGCTGTCCGTGTTGATGCTGCTGGCGCTGCTGGCGCTGCCGCTGGGACGCAGCCTCAATGTGCTGGCACGGGGCGCCTTGCAGGCGGAGGCGCTGGGCGTGCCGGTGAACCGGTTGCAACCCGTGGTCCATGTGTTGGCGGCCCTCGCAACCGCGCTGGCGGTGACCGTGGCCGGAAGCGTGGGTTTTGTGGGACTGGTGGTGCCTCATCTGCTGCGATTGGTGGTGGGCAATGATCAGCGCTTGCTGATCCCCGCTGCGGCGCTGACCGGCGGCAGTTTGCTGGTGCTGGCCGATACGCTGGCGCGCACCATCGTCGCCCCGCAACAGTTGCCGGTGGGCGTGGTCACCGCCTTGCTTGGGGTGCCGGTGTTCCTGTATCTGCTCAATCGCCGCGGGCAGTCGTGAGCGAGCTCGTTGCGCGCAATCTCGTGCTGATGCTGCCGGGGCATGCGCCCCGGGTGCCCCTGAATCTGACCCTGGCCGCCGGGGAAATGGGCGCCATCCTCGGAGCCAATGGCAGCGGCAAGACCACCTTGTTGCATACGCTGGCCGGCCTGCGTCGTCCTCATGC
>JBAUIG010000030.1:0-8345 GCA_049682735.1 Candidatus Macondimonas sp.
GAGGCCGACTTCTACCGCCGCCACGGGGTGCCGGTGCGATTCGTGGGTCATCCGCTGGCCGATGAGTTTCCCGATCCAGCGGATCAGGCGGCTGCGCGCCATCGGCTCGCGCTCCCTGAAACCGGGCCGGTGATTGCCCTGCTGCCGGGCAGTCGCCTGGGTGAGGTGAAGCTGCTGGCGGATCCGTTCCTGGGTGCTGCCCGTCTCATTGCCGCGCGTCATCCCGCGACGCATTTTCTCCTGCCGCTGGCCCATGCCGGCCTGCGTGCGCCGCTGGAGGCAGCGCTCGCTCGGCAAGCGCCGGGTATCACCTTGCGGTTTCTGGAATCCGGCGCGCTCGACGCGCTGGAGGCGAGCGATGCGGCGCTGGTCGCCAGCGGCACGGCCACGCTGGAAGCCATGCTGGTCGGTTGCCCGATGGTGGTGGCCTATCGGCTGGCGCCGCTGACCCATGCTCTGGCCCGCCATCTGGTGCGTGCCGACCATGTGGCCCTGCCCAACCTGCTGGCCGGCGAGCGGCTGGTGCCGGAATTGCTGCAGGAAGCCGCAACGGCCGATACGCTGGCCGGCGAGATGCTGGCATTGTTGGCGCATCCCGCACAGTGTGAAGCGTTGCGTACCCGCTTTGCGGCACTGCGTCGCGACCTGCGCGCCGGAGGTGCGACGGCGGCGGCCGATGCCGTGCTGCGCGTGGCTCGGGGAGCGGGGCCGGGATGACAGCAGACAATGGTCAATTGTTTAGCTGGATCGCTGGCGTCGATGAGGCAGGACGCGGCCCACTCGCCGGCCCGGTGATGGCAGCAGCGGTTATTTTGCACCCGGATCGCCCCATCGCCGGCCTGGCAGATTCCAAAGAACTGTCTCCCAAGCGCCGTGAAGCGCTCTATATCCAGATTGTCGAACGGGCCCAAGCCTATGCGATAGGCCGGGCGGAGGTGGCCGAAATCGACCATTTGAACATCCTGCAGGCAAGCTTGCTGGCCATGTCGCGTGCGGTGCAGGCGCTTCAGGTGATCCCCGGGATCGTTTGGGTCGATGGCAATCAACCCCCGCGTTTGCCGATGCCGGTGCGCACCCTGATCCAGGGTGATCGCGACGGCGGCCCCATCAGCGCTGCTTCGATTTTGGCCAAGGTCTGTCGGGATCGGGAAATGGCCCGGCTGGCAGTGCTGTATCCCGATTACGGCTTCGAGCGCCACCAGGGCTATCCCACCGCTGCCCATGTGGCGGCCTTGATGCGCCATGGCCCCAGCCCGATTCACCGGCTGAGCTATGCGCCGGTGCGGCGCGCCCTCGCGGGGGCTGCGCTGTGACGGTCTCCTTTGTTCACCTGCGTGTGCATACCGAATATTCGCTGGTGGATGGGACGGTGCGCATCAAGCCGCTGGTGGCCCGGGCGCGCGAGCTGGGCATGCCGGCCGTCGGCATCACCGACCAGTCCAATCTGTTTGGTCTGGTGAAGTTCTACAAGGCGGCCCGGAGCGAGGGCATCAAGCCCATCGCCGGCGTGGACCTGTGGGTTGACGAAGGGGAGGCCCAGCCGCCCAGCCGCTTGACCCTGTTGTGCCAGAACGCAGCCGGCTACCGTCACCTGACTCGATTGGTCACGCGGCTGTACCGTGAGGGCCAGGGCCGCGGCCTTCCGCTGCTGCAATGGGGCTGGCTGAATGAAGAGGGCGTGGATGGCCTGATTGCGCTTTCTGGGGGGCGGGAAGGTGCGATCGGCCGGTCACTCCTCGCCGGCCGCGAGCCGCAGGCGCGAGCGTTATTGGCAGCAGCTACGGCCTTGTTCAGGGATCGCTATTACCTGGAGCTGTGCTGCATCGGTCATGCGGACGAGGCGGCCTACCTGCCCGCCGCCGTTGATCTGGCCAGTGGTGCCGGCGTGCCCGTGGTGGCCACCAATGACGTGCGCTTCCTGCATCCTTCCGATTTCGAAGCGCATGAGGTGCGGGTATGCATCAACAGCGGCCGCCTGCTGGACGATCCGCGTCGTCCGCGCGAATACACGCCCCAGCAAGCCCTGCGTTCACCAGCCGAGATGGCGGTGTTGTTCGCCGATCTGCCCGAGGCGCTGGAAAACAGCGTGGAAATTGCCCGCCGCTGCAGCCTGCAACTGCGGCTGGGGGAAAACGTACTCCCGCATTTCCCGGTACCGCCACGGCAGACACCGGAAGCCTTTCTGGACGATGCGGCCCAGGCCGGGCTGGAGGAACGCCTGGCGCGGGGGCGCGCCAGTGCCGCCGAACCCACGGTCTATGGTGAACGCCTGGCGCGCGAGCTCACCGTGATCCGCAGCATGGGGTTCGCGAGTTACTTTCTGATCGTGGCGGACTTCATCCGCTGGGCGCGCGCGAACGGCGTGCCGGTGGGGCCGGGACGTGGTTCCGGGGCCGGCTCGCTGGTGGCCTATGCCTTGGGCATCACCGATCTGGACCCGCTCGCCTATGACCTTTTGTTCGAGCGCTTCCTCAACCCCGAACGCGTTTCCATGCCCGATTTTGACATCGATTTCTGCATGGAAGGCCGCGACCAGGTCATCGACTACGTGGCGGAGCGCTACGGCCGCGATCGGGTCTGCCAGATCATCACCTTCGGCAGCATGGCGGCCAAGGCCGTGGTACGAGACGTGGGACGGGTGCTGGGGCATCCCTACGGTTTCGTCGATCGCATCGCCAAGCTCGTTCCCTTCGAGCTGGGCATCACCCTGGACAAGGCGCTGGAGCAGGAACCCGAATTGGGGCGGCTCTACCGCGAGGACGAGGCGGTCCAGACGCTGATCGACCTCGCGCGCGCATTGGAAGGCTTGGCCCGCAATGCCGGCAAGCATGCGGGCGGGGTGGTCATCGCGCCGTCCGAACTCACCGACTTCACGCCGCTTTACTGCGAGGCCAGCGGCGAGAATCTGGTCACCCAGTTCGACAAGGACGACGTCGAAGCCGCAGGGCTGGTGAAATTCGACTTCCTCGGGCTGCGCACGCTCACCATCCTGGATTGGGCGGTGGCGGCAATCAACCGTGAACGGGCCGGGCGAAACGAGTCAGCGCTGGATCTCGACGC
Organism: Candidatus Macondimonas sp.; assembly: GCA_049682735.1. Lineage (GTDB taxonomy): Bacteria > Pseudomonadota > Gammaproteobacteria > UBA5335 > UBA5335 > Macondimonas. The sequence continues at coordinate 3,061 of JBAUIG010000030.1, forward strand.
CCTGCCGCTGGACGATGCGGCTACCTTCGCCCTGCTCAAGCGTTGCGAAACCACCGCCGTGTTCCAGCTCGAATCCCGCGGCATGAAGGATCTGATCAAGCGCCTGCAGCCGGATTGCTTCGAGGACATCATCGCTCTTGTTGCCCTGTTCCGGCCCGGCCCCTTGCAGTCGGGTATGGTGGACGATTTCATCAACCGCAAGCATGGCCGCGCCAAAGTGGACTATCCCCACCCGGCGCTGGAGCCCATTCTCAAGCCCACCTACGGCGTCATCCTTTACCAGGAACAGGTGATGCAGATCGCGCAGGTGCTGGCTGGCTTCACCCTGGGCGGTGCCGACCTGCTGCGCCGCGCCATGGGCAAGAAAAAAGCCGAGGAGATGGCCAAGCAGCGTGAAATCTTCGTCAGCGGTGCCGAGAATAATGGCGTGGATGGCGCCATCGCCACGCACATCTTCGACCTGATGGAGAAGTTCGCCGGCTACGGCTTCAACAAGTCCCATTCCGCCGCCTACGCCCTGCTTTCCTACCAGACGGCCTACCTCAAGACCCATGCGCCCGCCTCGTTCATGGCCGCCGTGCTTTCCGCCGACATGGATCACACCGACAAGGTGGTGACCCTGATCGATGAGTGCCGGACCATGGGGCTGGTCGTGCAGCCGCCGGACGTGAACCGCTCCGACTATCGCTTTACCGCCACCGATCCGGCCGGACTGCAATATGGCCTGGGGGCTATCAAGGGTGTGGGCTACAACGCCATCGAGGCGATCGTGCAGGAGCGCGCCAGCGGCGGACCGTTCCGGGATCTGGTTGATTTTTGTTGTCGGATGGATGGGCGGCGTGTCAATCGGCGTGCACTGGAGGCCATGATTCGCGCCGGCGCGCTCGACAGTCTGGGCAATTCGCGGGCCGGAATGATGCAGGGTCTGGACGAGGCGTTGCGGCTGGCCGACCAACAGGGACAGGCCGCTGCCACCGGGCAGGAAGACCTGTTTGGGCTGGCCCATACGCCGGATCTGCCGCAGCAGGCGGCCGTGACGCAGGTCCCCGAATGGCCCGAGGCCCAGCGTCTGCAGGAAGAAAAGGAAACCTTGGGGCTCTACCTCACCGGCCACCCCATCACGCAGTTCGAGGATGATCTGCGCCAGTTCGTGTCGAGCCGCCTCAGCGACCTGCTGGGTAGCGCGTCTGATCCCGGCACCCGGCGCGACGTGGTGGTTGCGGGACTGGTCGTGGCCATCCGTCGCCAGGCTGGCAAGCGTGCCTTCCTGACACTTGATGATCGCAGCGCGCGCATGGAAGTGGCCGTATTCGAGGATCAGTACCAGCGCTTCCAGCATCTGATCGTCAAGGATCAATTGCTGGTGGTGGTGGGCAGCATCGGCCTGGATGATTACTCAGGCAACCAGCGCCTGACGCCGCGCGAATTGTTGGATCTGGAACAGATGCGGTTGCGCTATGGTCGGCGGCTCACGTTGACCCTCGATGGGCAGGGCGATGAAGGAGTTGTCGAACAGCTGATTCACTGCCTGGAGCCCTTTCGTGATGGCTCCTGCCCGGTGCGCGTCATCTACCGCGTCCAGGCCGCCGAGGCTGCGCTCGCCCTAGGCGAATCCTGGCGGGTGCGGCCGTCCGGGGATCTGTTGCAGCGGCTGCGGGACTGGCTGGGCGCGACAGCCGTCAGCCTGGAATATGCCCGTCCATCCCCTGGTCCCGGCAGGCGAACTTCACGGACCGTCTTAGCAGAAAACTGAACGGTATTGTCGTTGAACGCATTCTGGCTGGCGATCCGACCCCCAAGATTCCGCGCCGCGCTCGAACTCCCACGCCAAGCGCCTATGGAGCGGGCGAGCGCAGCGTCTTGCGCACTTTCGGGAAGGAGGCAGCCAGCAGAGCGGCAGCGAGGCCGAGACCCAAGCTCAGGCTTGTGTACCAGACCGGCAGCCGGCCGATCACCGGGCCAGTGAAGATCAGCGCGGCCAATAGGGCAACCCCCAGGGCATGCCAATATTCCAGCTCGATGACCGTGCGGGCCGTGGCGTAACCTGCAGCCGCCGAGGCCATAATCCCAGGCAAAGCGGCCATAAGGATCTGGGGGAAAGCCTGAAACTGGCGGGCGAAAAAAACACGGATTTCGATTTCGTCCCACCCGCTCATCCCAAGATAAACACGGGTCAGGCCCGACAGGGTCACGCTCACGATCACCATGACAGCGAAATAGGCGGCCAGACCCATGCCGAGTGCGCGGATGCTGTTGCGACTCCGTGATGCTGTCATGGCGGGCTCCTTTCCCGAGACATTCTATCCGGGACGGGAGGTGAGCGTCTCAACAGTCAGGGGGGGCTGTCTCGGTCCTGCCGGTGCTCGCACGATCTTCGGCGGGGAACAGCTGCTGGCAGCACTGAACCGAACGCGGAACGCACTCAGGACGCCGGGACATATTCACCATACAGATAGAGCAGATAAACGCCGGTGAGGCGGAGACTGCTTCCGACGCGTGCCGCTGGTTGAGCCACCACGCCGAGTCGATTGACCGGGAATAGGGCGTCTTCAATCGCCATCAGAGCCGCGCCGGCCGGGCCACTGATTGCGTATCCCGCCAACACCGCGCTCCAGCCCGCATAATGCAGCGGCGGGCTGAGCCCCTGTACGATGGGCAGTTCAGTCCATAGCGGTTCCAGCCCACGCCGATAGTTCTGAAGCGCTTCTCTCAGTCCGGAGATCGGGCCTTGACCTTGAACGGCGCGCAGTTCGGCGTCGGACAGTTCGACCATCTCGGCCTGCGCCACCAGCGGTGCCAGGGCAGTCACAGTGACGACAATGGCGGATTGCGTGATGGGGGGCATGGTGTTTCCCCCTTTTCGCCCGCAAAGCCACTCTGGCCTTAGTACCTGTTTTTTATGCCGGCATAGAAACGCGCTGCCTGAGTGGCGCGGAATGAACCCGAAGAGGTTCGGACTGGCGCCGAAGAAACAACTTGGACAGCCGGGGTGTTTTCTGGTGGAATGTGGCCCTTGCCGGAACTGGACGACGTGCCGCCCATGCAGCTTAATTTCCTTGAATTCGAGAAACCCATCGCCGAACTGGAAGCCAAGATCGAGGAACTCCGCCATGTCGGGGACGATTCCGCGGTCAATATCAGTGAGGAGATCCAGCGCCTCGAAGCCAAGAGCCAGGCCCTGACGGCCACGATTTTTGCCAAACTCACGCCCTGGCAGGTGTCACAGGTCGCCCGCCATGCCCGTCGTCCCTACGCGCTGGACTACATCGCCGCGATCTTCACGGATTTCGAGGAACTGCACGGCGATCGGGCCTTTGCCGACGATGCCGCCATCGTGGGCGGCGTGGCCCGCCTCGACGGCCGGCCAGTAATGGTGATTGGCCAGCAGAAAGGCCGCGACACCAAGGAAAAGATCCGCCGCAATTTCGGCATGCCGCGGCCGGAAGGTTACCGCAAGGCGCTGCGCCTGATGGAGATGGCCGAGCGCTTTCACCTGCCGGTGCTGACCCTGATCGACACCCCTGGCGCCTATCCCGGCATCGACGCCGAAGAGCGCGGGCAGAGCGAGGCCATCGCTCGCAACCTCTTCGTCATGGCCCGGCTGGCCACCCCCATCATCTGTACCGTCGTTGGCGAAGGTGGCTCCGGCGGGGCGCTGGCCATCGGCGTCGGCGACCGGGTGGCCATGCTGCAATACGCCATTTATTCGGTGATCTCGCCGGAAGGTTGCGCCTCCATCCTGTGGAAGGACGCCGCCCGTGCCGAGGAGGCGGCAGCCGCCATGGGCATCACCTCCGAGCGGGTTCTGGAACTGGGCCTGATCGATACGGTGATCGAGGAACCCTTGGGTGGCGCCCATCGCGATCCGGAGCTCATGGCCGAGCGGCTCAAGGCCTTCCTGATCCGCAGCCTGGATGAATTGCAGACCCTGGATGCCGACCACCTCATCCGGCGTCGGCAGGAGCGCTTGATGGCCTACGGTCCTTTCCGCGAGACCTGACCGGCGCCGTGACTACGGAGCTGGTGCTGGCGTGTTTTCGCCGCGCTTTGGGGCAATGGCCCGACGCGGGTCGGTGTCACCTGGCCTTCAGCGGCGGACTTGATTCCACGGTCCTGGTCGATCTGGCGCTGCGCTGTCGACAGGAGCTGCCCCCGCTTCATGCCCTCTACGTCGATCACGGACTTCAGCCGGACAGCGGTCACTGGGGCGGGCATTGCGCGACCTGGTGCGCGGCGCGCGGCCTCGATTTCAAGGCCCTGGCGCTTGATGGCAAGCCGCCGGTGGGGGAAAGCCTGGAGGCCTGGGCGCGGCGCGCGCGTTACGCTGCCCTGGCGAGATGCTTGGCGCCGGGGGATCTGCTGCTCACCGCTCATCATGCCGACGATCAACTGGAAACCTTTTTGCTCCAGGCCCTGCGCGGGGCCGGTCCGGCGGGGTTGGCGGCCATGGCGCCGCTGCGCCGTCTCGCACCCGGCTGGTTGGCGCGCCCACTGCTCGAACTGACCCGGGAGCAATTGCGGGACTACGCCGAGGCCCGGGAACTGGCGTGGATCGATGATCCCAGCAACGCGGATCCAGCGCTTGATCGCAATTACCTGCGCAGCGCCGTGTTGCCTGCCTTGCGCGCGCGCTGGCCCCAGGCGGCCCGCACCCTCTCGCGCAGCGCCCGCCAGTGTGCCCAGGCCAGCGAACAATTGGCAGTCTGGGCCGAGGCGCAACTGGCTGCGGGAATGGTGGCCGATGGGGCGCTGGTGCTGGCGCGCTGGTCCGAACGACCGGAGCGGGAGCGCCATCTGCTGCTGCGCCACTGGCTCGCTGAAGCCGGCTTGCCGCTGCCCAGCACGCGCATGCTGGCGGCGATTGCAGATCAACTGGCCCGGGCCGATGCGGACCGGCAGATTCTGCTCGGTTATCCTGGCGTGGAGATTCGTCGTCACCAAGGTCGCGCCTACGCCGGCACACCCTTGGCACCGGTACCGGATGTGAAACTGCCTTGGCTGACGCCTTCGCAGCCGCTGGCCTTGCCGGGGGGCTTGGGCCGGCTGGTTCTGGATGCGGGACCGGGCGGGCTCGATCCCCAAGCCCTTGCCGGCCGGCGCCTCACGGTTGGATTTCGGCGTGGCGGGGAGCGCATCCGTCTGCCGGGCCATGCCCATCACGAGATGTTGACGGAATTGTGCCGCCGCGCGGGGCTGGCGCCGTGGGTGCGCGACCGGCTGCCCTTGCTGTGGGTGGATGGCGCGCTGGCCGCAGTGGCGAACCAGTGGGTCGCGGCGCCCTTCGC
>JBAUIG010000031.1:0-2605 GCA_049682735.1 Candidatus Macondimonas sp.
GTTTTGACATAATCGGCCCGGTCGCGGTTGATCACTCCGTCCCGGTCGAGGATGACCCAGCCTCGTTCGGGAGGCGTGGCGGGCGGGGATGTCGGGATCATGGCCAGGAGGCAGCGCGGCTGATTTATTTGGCGGCCGGGAGTAGGGCGATATCCGCCACCTCCCAGAACAGCGCCCGCAACTGCGCCAGCAGCGCCAGACGATTGGCGCGTAGCGCGGGATCCTCGGCATTCACCAGCACCGCGTCGAAAAAGGCATCCACCGGCACACGCAACGCCGCCAGAGCCGACAGGACCGCCATGTAATCACGTTGCATCAGCATGGGTCTGGTCTCGGCCCATTTGGCGGCAAGCGCTTCGAACAAGGCCTGCTCGGCCGGCTCCTGGAACAAGGCGGCATTGACGTCGACGGGAGTCGCATCGGCTTGCGCTTTGGCGAGAATGTTGGCCACCCGCTTTTGCGCCGCCGCCAGCGCCGCAGCCTCGGGCAGACGACGGAAATGATCCACGGCCCGTACCCGCCGGTCGAAGTCCAACACCGTGGCGGGATCGCGCGCCATCACAGCCAGGAAGACCTCTGCCGGAATGTTTTGATCTTCATAGACGGCCCGCAGCCGCTCCATAATGTAGGCGCGCACGGCATCGACCGGCTCCTGCTTGAGGGGCCCATATCCCGCCCGCGCTTGGTCCAGCGTCAGCCGCAGATCCAGTTCCAGTCCGCGCCCGATCAGGATACGCAACACGCCGATGGCGGCCCGCCGCAGCCCAAACGGGTCCTTGGACCCGGTGGGCGGCTGGCCAATGCCGAAGATCCCGACCAGGGTATCGAGCCGGTCAGCCAAGCCCAAAACGCAGCCGGTGAGCGTGGTCGGCAGGGCGTCCCCGGCAAATGCGGGCAGGTATTGTTCCCGCACCGCGAGCGCCACCTCCTCCGGTTCGCCATCCCGGCGGGCGTAATGGGCGCCCATGATGCCCTGGAGTTCGTCGAACTCGCCCACCATCTCGGTCATCAGATCGCATTTGGACAGCAGGGCCGCGCGCCGCGCCAACGCAGGATCCGCGCCGATCCGTTCGGCAATCCATCCCGCCAGGGCGATCACTCGCTCGGTCTTGTCGGCGAGGCTGCCGAGTTCGACTTGAAAGGTCACCGAGCGCAGTCGCTCGAAACGGTCTGCCAGCGGCTGCTTGCAGTCCTGCTCAAAGAAAAAGGCCGCATCCGTCAGGCGCGGACGGATCACCCGTTCGTTGCCGTCGATCACCTGGGCCGGGTCGCGCGACTCCAGATTGGCCAGAGTAATGAAGCGATTGAGCAGGCGCCCGTCGGCATCCTGCACGGGAAAGTATTTCTGGTGTCCTTTCATGGACGCGATGAGGGCCTCGGCAGGCACGTCAAGGAAGCGTTTCTCGAAGCTGCCCATCAGCGGCACAGGCCATTCCGTGAGGGCCGTGACCTCATCGAGCAGCGCAGGATCCAGGATCGCCTCGCCCCCCGACGCGGCGGCCGCCGCCGTGACCCCGGCCTCGATGCGTGTGCGCCGCCGGTCGAAATCGGCCAGCACGAAGGCGTTCTCCAGACAATCCGGATAGTCGGCCGGACTGGTCAGGGCGATGGGCGCAGGCGCATGGAAGCGATGACCGCGGCTATAGCGGCCGGCGGCAACGCCCAAAACCTCGCCGGGCACGATCTCGGTACCGAACAACAGCACCAGCCAGTGCACCGGGCGCACGAATTCATGGCGGTTCGCGCCCCAACGCATGCGTTTGGGGATCGGCATGCCATCCAGAGCCCGGCTCACCAGGGCAGGCAACAGCGCAGCGGTCGGCTGGCCCGGCCGCAGCATGCGGTACATCAGGCGCGCCTGCTTGCCCTCCCCAAGCTGTTCCAGGGCCGCGACTTCCACGCCGCAGCCGCGGGCAAACCCCAATGCGGCTTGAGTCGGTGTTCCTTCGGCCGTAAAGGCGGTCGTCAGGGCAGGGCCCAGCTTTTCCTCTACGTGGTCAGGCTGCTGGGCCAGGACATCAGTGACCTTGACCGCCAGGCGCCGTGGCGTGGCATAGGCCGAAACCGCCCCGAAGTCGAGCCGGGCGGCGGTCAGCTCCTGCGCCACACCTGCGGCAAAGGCATCTCGCAGGGCGCGCAAGGCCTTGGGTGGCAGTTCCTCGGTGCCCAGTTCAATCAACAGATCCTCACGCCTCATGGTGCGGGCTCCGTTTGGGGCTGCCAGTTGGTCAGGACTTCCTGACCCAAGTCCGACGGAGCCAGCGGAAAGCCGAGACGCGCACGGGCATCGAAGTAGGCCTGAGCGACACGCCGCGCGAGTGTTCTCACCCGCAGAATGTAGCGCGCCCGCTCGGTCACCGAAATGGCATGGCGAGCATCCAGCAAATTGAAGGCATGAGAGGCCTTCATCACCATTTCATAGGCGGGCAGGGACAAATTGCGGTCCATCAGCCGCCCGGCCTCGGACTCATACAGGTCGAACAGCCGCAACAGTTCGCCCACCGGCGCTTCCTCGAAGTTGTAGGTCGACATCTCCACCTCGTTCTGGTGAAACACATCGCCGTAGGTCACCGGCTTGCCGGCGGGCCCGACGGTCCAGATCAGG
>JBAUIG010000032.1:0-5104 GCA_049682735.1 Candidatus Macondimonas sp.
GATCGGCTGAAACCGAACCCTCGATGGCCACCACTGTGGCCAGGGCGCAAGGCTGACGCGCGCCGATGCGAGCGCTCAGAACCATCAGCCACTCAGGCGTCATGGGGCCAGGCGCCTGCACAAGGCAGCATACGCTGCGGGGGTGTCGATATCGCGGGTCACGGCCGGATCGTCCACATCCCAAAAACGCACCGATTGAGAATGGGCGGCGAGATACGCAGGTACATCCACTGCGTCGCCTTGCGCAATGAGAGCGGCGACATGGGCCTTGCCGAAACAGCGGGGATGACCCGCCTGCCCTTGGTGACGGGGAATCAGGATGTCCTGGGCGCCGTCCTCGCAAAAGCGTCGCCATAGGCTACCGATTCGCCCGGCCGTCAGCTCGGGCAGATCCGCCAGGGTGATCATGATCGGGCCCGGTTCGGCCAGGGCAGCCAGGGCGCAGGCCACCGAGGACGCGCGGCCACGTTCGGGGTGGGGATTGGCGAGGGCCTCGAAACCGAGTGCGGCCAATTGTGCCGCCAAGGTTTCATCATCGGTCCGGATGATCGCCAGATGGCGCGTCAGTGGAGCGCCCTTCACGGCCTGCGCCACCCGTAGGGCCATGGGAACGCCGTTTACGTCCAGCCAGCGCTTGTCCTGCCCCATGCGTGCGGACTGCCCCGCCGCCAACAGAATCCCCACGCCGGCCAGGCCAGTTCGACTCAGTTGCTCTCCCATGGCGGCGCCACCTTACCGTCATCCGGTCCTACCAGCATTGGAGTGGGCGGATTGCCGTCATACACCTTGGCCAGGCGGCGCTGGAAATAGGCGTCCCGCACGAAGCTATAAGGGTCATACACCGTTTTCAGCGTCTGGTCGGCGTCGAGCAGGCCCGCGCGCAGATCAACCACTCGGATCGCCAGCAGCGACCATTCGACGCGCTCCTCGTCGATGGTGTCCAGCAAGTTCAATTGCCAATCGGCAACCGCCCCCACCCCATCGCGAATCGTTGTCCCGCCATAGAGCGGCACCACCACGTACCAACCCATGGGTACGCCCCAGTAGCCCAAGGTCTGGCCAAAATCCTCATCGCTCCTGGGCCAACCCGCCCAATCGGTGGCGAGATCGAAGAAGCCCAGGATACCGAAGGTGCTGTTGAGCGCGAAACGCCCCAGGTCGGTGACCGCCTGGCGGGGCTTGGCTTGAAGCACGTTATTCACGGAGCGCACAGGTTCGCCAAGATTGCTGAAGAAATTACCGATACCCCATTGGATCGGTGGCGGCGTCACCCGATCATAGGTCACGGCCACAGGCCGCAATACCCATTCATCGGCTTTCTCGTTGAAGCGATAAGTGACCCGATTGATCTGCTCAAACGGATCATCAACAGGAGCTTGAGAGGGATTGCTCGCGCAAGATGTTAAAAGGCATGCTGCAAGAGAAGCGCCAATGATGGTGGGGAATCGCCCCATGCTGAAATCCTCGCAAGGCCAGATGGCTTATGAACAGACCTGATAATCAACGTCCGCCATCCTAGCAGATCGAATTGGCGCTGCGTGCCACCGCCAGGCCAAGCGGCTGGATGGCCGGCGGAAGGCATTGATCCAGGCAGCTTGCAGTTTCTCCAAGGCTTCACTAGGCTATTGCGCATCCAGTGAGTGCTGGATCGCAAACCACCAAATGGATCTTGTTGATTCCTTTAAGGAGATTTAAAATGGCCGATCGTCCCACTCCCCCCGCCGACATCACCCCGAAGGACTTCTTCGAGAAGTTCATCCCCGAGCAGATCGCTGCCCTGCCCGAAGAAAAGAAGCAGGAAGCCCGTGACAAGGCTGGCGATTTCTCCACCGTGATCGGCTTCAACATCACCGACGCGGGCGCTGCCTACTCCTTCCACATCAAGGGCGGCGACATCGAAATCAAGCCCGGCGTGGACGACGCTGAAATGACCCTGGTGACCGACGAGGCCACTTGGCGCGAACTGATGATCGATCGTTCCGCCAATCCCCAGCAGCTGTTCATGTCTGGTCGCATCCAGATCGAAGGCGACATGTCCATCGCCATGCAGCTGCAGAACGTGATGCCCGAAGGCATGCTGATGTAAACAAACCGCCCTCAAAGCGGTTTGACTCGAAAAGGCCTTGTGGAGACCCTCCGCAGGGCCTTTTCCCTTTAAGATGTTTGCAATCTTCGCCGCTCTCGGAGCCGGGACCGACCGAGTGCGGTTCAAGTTCCTTGTGCGCCACCCAGGATGGATTGATGCCTGAAACTGCCCCCTCCACTCACCGCCAACAACAGTTGCGGGATGCCTTTTCGCAACGCATCCTGGTCATCGACGGCGCCATGGGCACCATGATCCAGCGCCACAGGCTGGAAGAGCACCATTACCGCGGTGAGCGCTTCAAGGATTGGCCGCAGGACGTCAAGGGCAACAACGACCTGCTGGTACTGACCCAGCCGGATATCATCCGGGATATCCACGGTCAGTATCTTGCCGCCGGCGCCGATCTGATCGAAACCAACACGTTCAACTCCACCACCGTCGCCCTGCACGACTACGGCATGGAGGCGCTGGCCTATGAATTGAATGAAACCGCCGCGCGGATTGCCCGCCAAGCGGCTGACGCCCATGCCACCCCGGATCGGCCGCGGTTCGTCGCCGGCGCCATCGGTCCCACCAATCGCACCGCCAGCATCAGCCCGGATGTCAACGACGCGGGTTTTCGCAACATCTCCTATGCCGAACTGGTGGCGGCCTACCTGGAACAGGCGCGCGGCCTGGTGGCGGGGGGCGCGGATGTGCTGCTCATCGAGACCATCTTCGACACCCTGAATGCCAAGGCGGCCATCTTTGCCTGCGAGCGACTGTTCGAGGAGTTGGGCGAACGCTGGCCCATCATCCTCTCCGGCACCATCACCGACGCCTCCGGGCGCACCCTGTCGGGCCAGACCACTGAAGCCTTCTGGAACGCCATCCGTCATGCCCAACCCTTGGCAGTGGGGCTGAACTGCGCTCTGGGCGGCAAGGACATGCGGCCCTACATTGCCGAGCTGGCGCGTCTGGCGGACTGCCATGTGTCCTGCTACCCCAATGCCGGCCTGCCCAATGCCTTTGGCGAATATGATGAAAAACCCGAGGATACCGCAGCCATCCTGGCCGAGTTCGCCGATGCGGGATTGGTGAACCTGGTGGGCGGCTGTTGCGGCACCACGCCGGATCATATCCGCGCCATCGCCGAGGCGGTGACGGGCAAGCCGCCCCGTGTGGCCGCCAAACCTGCGCCCGCCTGCCGCCTCTCGGGCCTGGAACCCTTCAACATCACGGCCGAGACGCTGTTCGTGAACGTGGGCGAACGCACCAACATCACCGGCTCTGCGCGTTTTCGCGAACTGATCAAGGCCGAGGACTATGGCGCGGCGCTCGCGGTGGCCCTGCAACAGGTCGAAGCCGGCGCCCAGATCATCGATGTGAACATGGATGAGGGCATGATCGACGGGGTAGCGGCCATGCGCCGCTTCCTGAACCTGATCGCCGCCGAGCCCGACATCGCGCGGGTTCCGGTGATGATCGACTCATCCAAATGGGAGGTCATCGAGGCGGGCCTGCAGTGCGTGCAGGGCAAACCCATCGTCAACTCCATTTCCATGAAGGAAGGCGAGGAGAAGTTCATCCGCGAGGCCCGGCTGTGCCGCCAGTACGGCGCCGCCGTCGTCGTCATGGCCTTCGACGAACAGGGGCAGGCAGACAGTCTGGTGCGGCGTCAGGAGATCTGCGCCCGGGCCTATCGCCTCCTGACCGAGGTGGTGGGTTTCCCCGCCGAGGACATCATCTTCGACCCCAATATCTTTGCGGTTGCCACCGGTATCGCAGAACACAATGCGTATGGCGTGGATTTCATCGAGGCCACACGCTGGATCAAGCACAACCTGCCCGGCGCCTTGGTTTCCGGCGGCGTGTCGAATGTCTCGTTTTCGTTTCGCGGCAACAACGCAGTGCGCGAGGCCATCCACGCGGTCTTCCTGTATCACGCCATTCAGGCCGGCATGGACATGGGCATCGTCAACGCAGGGGCACTGGTGGTCTATGACCAGATCGATCCCGAACTGCGCGCCCGCATCGAGGATGTGATTCTCAACCGCCGCGAGGATGCCACCGACCGCCTGTTGGAGATTGCCGAACGCTTCCGGGGCGATGGCCAAAAGCAAGTCGTGGAAGACGAAGCCTGGCGCGCACTGCCGGTCGGCGAGCGCATCACCCATGCCTTGGTCAAGGGCATCGATGCCTTCGTCGAGGCCGACACCGAGGAATTGCGCAGCGAGATCGCCGCACGGGGCGGCCGGCCGATCGAGGTCATCGAAGGTCCGCTGATGGCGGGCATGAACGTGGTGGGCGACCTGTTCGGCGCGGGCAAGATGTTCCTGCCGCAAGTGGTGAAATCCGCGCGGGTGATGAAAAAGGCGGTGGCCTACCTGATCCCCTATATCGAGGCGGAAAAAAAACCCGGTGACGCCGTCCGCTCCAAGGGCAAGATCATCATGGCCACTGTCAAGGGTGATGTGCACGACATCGGCAAGAACATCGTCGGCGTGGTGCTGCAGTGCAACAACTATGATGTCGTCGATCTCGGAGTCATGGTACCGGCCCAGAAGATCCTGGACGCCGCGATCGCGGAAAAGGCCGACATCATCGGCCTGTCGGGCCTGATCACGCCCTCACTGGATGAAATGGTCAACCTGGCCCGGGAAATGGCGCGCCAGAATTTCAGCATTCCCCTGCTGATCGGCGGCGCCACCACCTCGCGCGCGCACACGGCGGTGAAGATCGACCCAGCCTACCCGGGCCCGGTGATCTGGGTGAAGGACGCCTCCCGCTCGGTGCCGGTCGCCGCCGCCTTGCTGTCGCCCGAGCAAAAGCCCGGGCTGCTGGCGGAGGTGGAGCGGGAATATGACCAGATTCGCAGCCGCCATGCCAACAAGGACCGGCAGGAAAAATTCCTCACCCTTGCCGAGGCCCGCGCCCGCCGCACGCCCATCGACTGGAAGAATGATCGACCGCCACGGCCGCGCATGCTCCTGCAGCAGGCCATGGACGTCTGTCAGGGCCCGACTTGTGATCACATAG